>JBMOIK010000587.1:0-2120 GCA_049317365.1 Rectinemataceae bacterium
ATCAGAGCCGAGCGTTGGCCGGGGGGGCG
This sequence comes from Rectinemataceae bacterium, assembly GCA_049317365.1. Lineage (GTDB taxonomy): Bacteria > Spirochaetota > Spirochaetia > Treponematales > Rectinemataceae > CAIJMU01. The sequence goes on from JBMOIK010000587.1 coordinate 30, forward strand.
GCTCGCGGTCGATGACAAAGCGGAGGATGGCCCCATCGTCGGCACCAGCGTCCTGCCCGAGACCTGAGAACACCCGGTACCGGAACATGACCCTCCGCGTGCTTCCCTGATTGGCATCCACGGCCAGGTCAGCGCCAAGCAGAGGCGAAGCGGCATCAGGTTCTGCGGGTACACTCCCGTCATCCGTCATCAGATAGCGAATGATCGCGCCTTCGGGGGCCCTGAGATGATAGGGCTGGGCCGAAGTGGATCCATCGATGCCCGGGAATGAGACGGTGATCGCGGAAACAGGACGGGCCAGCTTGATTTCCCTGCGGTCACTCGAGACGGCGAAGGCGGCTACACCGCGCCAGGCCACCCTGAACTGCGCCGATGCTGCTGCAACGGCGAGGGGATCGCTGTAGGCTGCTTCGTCCCCACCGTCAAGACTGAAGTAGATAGTCCCTTCGTATCGTGGGAACACCAGGTAGGAATCCGCGCCAGCAGCTCCGGCCACCAGGCGAGGCGTCTCGGGAACAGGGGATATCAAGGCAGGAAGCCCCTGTGCAGAGAGCTGGAGCTTGTATGGAGAGGGTCGATATCTGAGGCTCCCATCGAGTTCGATGCCAATATGGGCGTCCAGCTGCCCAGCCCAGCCGTAGGGACATTCCAGCGTCAAGGTAGCCAGGGAATCCTTTACGGGCAGCGCGACCCAGGCATCCAGGGAGGAGAGAGCCGATCCGGGATTGACTGCTGCCATGAGCCTGCCCTTGGCGGGTACGGGAAAGGAGATCGAGGATCGCCCCTCGGTCACCGCGATTGTCGGCAGACCCGGGTTGAGCTGGGGGTCGGCAACCGGGGAAGGACGCGCTGGAACCGGGACAGCTGCAGTGGCTGGAAGGCCCCGCGGCGCTATCCTGTAGACAAGGCGCGCTTCCGGGCCCCTGTTTCCCGCAGGGTCGATGGCAAAGGCGACGAGCACCCATGTGTGGACATTCTCTGGCGAGGCAGGCAATAGGATGGGAGTGCCCGGATTGAAGGTGGCGAAGGGGAGGTTCCCCGAGAGCGTATCGCTCAAGGAAAAACGCAGTTCGGCTCCCGGCTCGCTGGACAGGTTGATTGCCACTGCATCGCGATAGACACCGGGCAGGGGCGAGGCGAGGGGAAGAGGGGGAGCCCTGCGATCGACAAGGACATCCCTTCGCGCCACCGACCCGTCTGTCCTCACTTCGTACGAGTACTGACGTTCTTCTCCAGGGGAGGCCTGGAGCCTGAGCACGCGGTCGAAGGGAAGCCAGGGACCATCGGGCAGGAACCTGAACTGCGAAGCAGCCTCGGCAGGGGGCGTGACAGCCAGGTCGCCGGCCAGGGGAAGGGATTCCGCCACCACCACGAGGGCAGTTGCGAGGATCATCACGATGGTGCCGATGGCCTTCTTTCGCATGACCTACTTCCTCAGGCTCCTGAAGACTTCGAGCAGTTCCGGATCGGCAGGATAGTAGTGCTCAGCTAGCTCGGCTTCCGTAAGCCCCATGAGCTCATGGCTCATGTAGTGGATCCACACCTCGTCTTCGGGACGCTTCAGCACATGCTTCCTGCACCAGTAGTCAGGCACCACGGGGAGCGACTCGCCCCGGTATTCACAGATCTTGTAGTCATGGACCGCAACCTTGACATCCTTGCGGGGTAGCCCCTTTCCCGTTATCACATCGGCCAGGTGATTGATCGTCCTGCCTGAATCGTAGATGTCATCGACGATGAGGACCCGGTCACCATGACGCAGGTGATCGGGATCATAGGTCCATCCATCGATCCGCACCTGCTCGCGCTGGTTGATGTCACTATACGAACGGGCAACGACAGCCGCGTAGAAGACCGGTTTGCCATCGGAGCGCACAAGCTTGAAGTATTCAGAGATCACATTGCCGATGTATGCACCGCCCCGCAGCGACACATAGATCACATCGGGAATGAATCCCTCGCCGTGTATGCGGTGTGCCATTTTAAGCGCGTTGTTCCGCACTATGTCGTAGGGTATGAATTCCTTTTTCACGGTCGGCACAGCTTACCTCGCATGATGGCTTTCAACGACATGCGCCGACCGGATAGACC
>JBMOIK010000588.1:0-2101 GCA_049317365.1 Rectinemataceae bacterium
ACCTGCAGCCCGAGGGTGGGTTGACGGGGCTGGGGATCTCGCCCTGGAGGATGGGCTTTTCCACAAAGCGCTGGCGCGGATCGGGGCGGGGGGCCGCCGAGACGAGGAACATCGTGTAGGGGTGGAGGGGCTTCGCGTAGACCTCCGCCGTGGGGCCCGATTCCATGACCTTGCCGAGGAACATCACGCAGACGGAGTCGGAGACGTGGCGCACGACGGAGAGGTCATGGGAGATGAAGAAGTAGGTGAGCTTCTTCCTCTCCTTGAGTTCCTCGAGGAGGTTGAGGACCTGGGCCTGGATGGAGACGTCGAGGGCCGAGACCGGCTCGTCGCAGACGATGAACTTCGGGTCGAGGGCGAGGGCGCGCGCTATTCCGATGCGCTGCCTCTGGCCGCCGGAGAACATGTGGGGATAGCGCGACATGAAGCCCCGGTTGAGGCCCACGAGGTCCATGAGGGCGGCCACGCGGTCGCGCCGTTCGGCCCCTCCCGTGCCCACCTTGTGCGACACCAGGGGCTCGGCGATGATGTCCTCGACCCGCATCCTGGGGTTGAGACAGGCATAGGGATCCTGGAAGATGATCTGCATGTCGCGCTTCTTCTCGCGCAGCGCGCGGCTTCCGAGGGCCAGGAGGTCGTTGCCCCCGAAGGACAGCGAGCCGGAACTTGGTTCAATTAAACGTATCAGCAGCCTGCCGAGGGTGCTCTTGCCCGAGCCTGATTCCCCGACGCAGGCCAGGGTCTCGCGCTCGCGGATGTCGAGGTCGACCCCGTCGACGGCCCGGATCGTGGCCCCTGACTTCCTGAACATACCGTCCCCGACGGAGAAGAGCTTCGAAAGCCCCCGCGCTTCGACGAGTGCGCCGCTCATGCCCGGCCCCCGGCGCCGCCGCTGCTGCCCGCGGCGCTGGCCTTGGCTTCGGCGCCGGCTTCGGCGAGCCAGCAGCGCGACAGGTGCGGCTTCCCTCCAGGGTTGCCTGCGGCCTGGCTTGAGGCCTGGCTTGCATCCAGGAGGGGCGGCTCGCTTTCGACACAGCGGCCCATCGCGAAATCGCACCTGGGGGCGAACCTGCAGCCCTTGGGCAGCTGTTGCATGTCGGGAACGTTGCCCCTGATCGAGTAGAGGGGCTTCCTCGGGCCACTCTCGCCACCGATGCGCGGCATGGAGGCCAAAAGGCCCCTGGTATAGGGATGGGTCGGGGAATCGAAGAGCTCGAAGACCTCCGCCTCCTCCATCACCCTCCCTGCATACATGACATAGACCCGGTCGCAGGTCTCGGCGATGACGCCCAGGTTGTGCGAAATCAGCATGATGGCGGTGCCGGTGTCACGGCGCAGGTCTTTCATGAGCGCGAGGATCTGGGCTTCGATGGTGACGTCGAGGGCGGTGGTGGGCTCGTCGGCGATGAGGAGCTTCGGCTTGCAGATGAGGGCCATCGCGATCATCACCCGCTGCCTGAGGCCTCCGGAGAGCTGGTGTGGCCAGGCGTCGAGGCGCGCCCTGGGCTCGGGTATCCCGACCATCTCGAACATCTCTTCCACGGAGGCGCGCGCCGCCTTCCGGCTCACGCCCGAGGCGTGGCTCCGGAGGCATTCAGAGACCTGCTGGCCGACGGTATACACCGGGTTGAGCGAGGTCATCGGCTCCTGGAAGATCATGGAGATGTCCCTGCCCCGTATGGCGCGGATGCCCTTGTTGTCGAGCGAAAGGAGGTCGACGCCGTCAAAGAGGGCGCTGCCGCCCACCACCTTGCCCGGGTGGGTGACGAGTCCAAGGAGGGAGAGGGAGGTGACGCTCTTGCCACAGCCCGATTCGCCGACGATGCCGACCACCTCGCCCCGTCCCACGGTGACGCTGACATCGTCGACCGCGGGAACGACGCCGCGCCGGGTCCTGAACTGGGTCTTGAGTCCCCGTATTTCGAGGAGGCCAGCTGTTTCGCGGCGCGTATCGCCCTGCGTATCGCTCACGGTGTCACCCTCTCCTTCATGATTTGAGGTAGGGATCGAGGGCATCGCGCAGGCCATCGCCCAGGAAGTTGAAGGCCAACACAGTTATGAGGATCGCGATGCCGGGGGCTATCGCGACCCAGGGCGCGTT
>JBMOIK010000589.1:0-2101 GCA_049317365.1 Rectinemataceae bacterium
TCTTCAGCGACACCGTGGCAGAGTTGCGCCGGTCGGGGCACTGGACCAGAGCGGAACTTATCGAACTGTTCAATGCTATGATCCCCGAGTTCAAGCACAAGGAGACGGGGAAGTTCCTCGACGGGAAAATGTAGCCAGACTGCAGAATTGTCCTGCTGCAGATATAGGAAAAAGCTGCAGAACTACTTCCTCATCACTTCGCGAAAGGATTGAATTTATGGATATCGTTCTCACGGGTTCCGTTGCCTTTGACTACTTGATGACCTTCCCGGGCAAGTACAAGGATTGCTTCCTTCCGGACAAGCTCTCTTCTATCAGCCTCTCCTTCCTCGTAGATTCCATGCGACGCGTCCGCGGCGGTGTCGCAGCGAATATCGCCTACAACATGTCCCTTCTCAGTGGCCATCCCCGCATCATGGCCACAGTCGGTGAGGACTTTGAGGAATACCGCGCCTGGCTCGAAGCTAAAGGGGTCGACACGAGCCTCATGGAGGTCGTGCCCGACGAGTTTACTTCCTCCTTTTTCGCGACAACGGACCAGGATTCCGCCCAGCTGGCTTCTTTCTACCCGGGGGCTATGCGGAAAGCGTCGGAACAGTCACTGGTTGGGCTTACCAAAAAGCCCGACCTTGTGGCTATTTCCCCCACTGATCCTTTGGCGATGATGAAATTCGCGTCCGAGTGCAGGGAGCTCGGGATACCCTACCTCTACGACCCAAGCCAGCAGGTTCCTAGGCTCTCGGGGGAGGAGTTGGCCCGGGATATCAACGGTGCGCACTTCCTCTTTTGCAACGATTATGAGTATAACCTTATTAATGTAAAGACTAGCCTTTGCCACGAGCGGATCATGGAACTGGTGAAGGTTCTTGTCGTGACGCGGGGAAAGGATGGGGCCTACCTTTACACGGAAGGAAGGGAGTATTTCATACCTACCATCCCTGAAGAGGAGATCGTTGACCCGACCGGCGTCGGTGATGCCTTTCGGGGCGGCTTTATCGTGGGCTATTCGCCGGGCTGGGATTGGGTCCTTTGTGGCCAGGTTGGCGCTCTCTCCGCGGTCTACTGCCTCGAATGCCGGGGTCCGCAGGGACAGAAGTATACGAAAGAGGAATTTATCACCCGTTTCAGGAAGCACTTCGACGACAAGGGGAAGCTGGACGAACTGCTCGTCCGCTAAATCAAATACAGGAACAGGAGAGACTATGGACTACAAGATTCGGGATATCAGTTTGGCACCTTGGGGTCGGAAAGAGCTGGACATGGCCGAGAAGGAGATGCCCGGCCTGATGGCAGCCCGCGAGCGCTATGGAAAGGACAAACCCCTGAAAGGCGTCCGGATCACCGGCTCCCTCCACATGACTATGCAGACCGCTGCCCTCATCGAGACCCTTTCGATCCTTGGCGCGGACGTGCGCTGGTCGAGCTGCAACATTTTTTCCACACAGGACCACGCGGCAGCGACCATTGTTGTGGGCCTAGGTACCGCCGAGAAGCCCGCCGGCGTCCCCGTTTTCGCTTGGAAGGGCGAAACCCTTGACGAGTACTGGGAACTCCTCGACCTGGCACTGCGCTTCCCTGGAGGCAAGGGGCCCCAACTCATAGTCGACGATGGTGGCGACGCGACTGTTATGATCCACCTTGGCTACGAAGCGGAGAACGATCCTTCGATCCTCGATCGCAAGGCCGACAGCGAGGACGAGGCGGCTCTTCTCAAACGGCTCAAGCTCATCCACAATGAAACACCCAAACGCTGGCACGAAGTCGTCAAGGACTGGAAGGGCGTCTCCGAGGAAACCACGACGGGCGTCCACCGCCTTTACAAGATGGCCCAGCAGGGCAAGCTTCTTGTGCCGGCGATCAACGTCAATGATTCGGTGACGAAGAGCAAGTTCGACAACCTCTATGGCTGCCGCGAGTCGCTTATTGACGGCATCAAGCGCGCCACCGATGTGATGCTCGCGGGCAAGACCGCCGTTGTCTGCGGTTATGGTGACGTGGGCAAGGGCTGTGCCCAGTCCCTCCGCGGCCAAGGCGCTCGTGTCATCGTCACCGAGATCGACCCCATCTGCGCGCTCCAGGCGGCGATGGAGGGCTACGAGGT
>JBMOIK010000590.1:0-2083 GCA_049317365.1 Rectinemataceae bacterium
TACGACACACTACTCATGGGGATCGCTCCTCCAATCGACACGTGGAAGCTACCACGATGGGTGAAGATAGGCAAGGACTCGAAGGGAGGGCAAAACCTCTCTTTCCTTGCGCCGCGACATACTCCATAATTTGGCCTGTCGCGCTGCAAATGGCTGCGCGTGCCACCCGTTCGTCGAAGGGATACAATGGAAAGAAAAGGGACTTCTCTGCCAGGACAGCCCTTCCCCCTCCCCCTTGCTGCCCTCGCCCGGCGTCTGTCGATCATTGTCATCATCCTGAACATGTTTGCCCTGCTGGCCGTCGGGCTCCTCATTCGGCAAAGCCTGATCCAATACGAAAGCGAGGCATCGGCGCTCTCGCGGAATATCGCCGGGATCCTTGATGCCAACATTTCGGGCATCATCGCCAAGGTGGATATAGCCCTGCTCGCAGTCACCGACGAGGCCGAGCGACAGCTTGCCAAGGGACCCATCGACGCGGCCAGCTTCAACCGCTTTATCGTCCGCGAGCACGCAAGGATTCCCGAGGCAGAAAGCTTCCGGGCAGCCGACGCGTCGGGCCTGGCCATCTACGGGCCAGATGTTCCTGTCGCCACGACGAAGAGCCTCGCGCACCGCGACTACTTCAAGTATCTCCATGACAACCGCGAGACTGCCCTGGTTTTCTCCGATCCGCTGATCGGCGGCATCAGCGGCAAGTGGATGATGCTCTTCGTCAGGCGCATCTCCGCTCCCGACGGCGGCTTCGCCGGGCTTGCCTATGTTGGCGTCACCCTCGAGTATCTCACCACGGCATTCTCCGCCTTCGATGTTGGACGATTCGGGATGATCGAACTCAGGGACAGGAACCTGAAGCTGGTCAGCCGTTTCCCGATGCGTGGCGATCCTGGCGTGGCCATGTCGGAGGACCGGGTCGATCCCCCCTTTGTGGGGCTCGCGGCTGCGGGCAAGCCGGAAGGCCAGTACTCCGTCGGAGGCGGCTCAAGCGGGCAGAAATACCGGATCGTCTCGTTCCGCAGGGTCGGAACCCATCCTTTCCTCGTAGGCGTGTCGCTGGTCCGTGAGGAGTATCTTGCCGAATGGTACAAGGGCGTGTGGACCCTGGCTTTCATCGCCCTGGCCATCGCCCTGGTTTCCACCTTCATCGCCATACTGTTCTACCGGAACTCCAGGCGCAGCCGGATTGCTGCAGGGCAGCTCTTTGACCAGGAGGAGAAGTTCCGGACCGTGGCGGACTACACCTATGAATGGGAGTTCTGGCTCGGGCCGAAGGGCGACTTCCTGTACATCTCTCCTTCCTGCAGACGCGTCACCGGATACGAGGCTGCCGATTTCTACGGAGACCCTTCCTTTTTCGAGCGAATCCTCCACCCCGACGACCTTGCCACATACAGGGAACATGTCAATTCTGTGCACAAAGACAAGGGCTTTTCCGTATTCTCCTTCCGTGTCATCAGGGCGGATGGGGAGGAGCGCTGGATCGAACACCTGTGCCAGCCCGTCACCTCGGCTTCTGGAGCCTATCTCGGAACACGGGGTTCCAACCGCGACATCACCGAGCGCAGGCTCGCGGACGGCAGGATCCAGGGCCTGCTGGCGGAGAAGGAACTCCTCCTCACCGAAGTGCACCACCGCATCAAGAACAACATGTCCGTCATCACAAGCCTCCTCGAACTGCAGGCCAACACCGACGAGGAGACCTCCGCCAGGACGATCCTCCAGACCGCGTCCAACCGGGTACGGAGCATGACCATGCTCTATGAGAAGCTCTACCTGTCCAGGAACATCAGCAGCCTGTCCATCCGTGAGTATTTCACGCCTCTCCTCACGGAGATCCACGGGACCTTCCCCGGACACGAGAAGGTGGAGCTCGACCTCGATTTCGCGGATCTCGTCCTCGACGCGGACAAGCTTTCCAGGATAGGCATAATACTGAATGAACTTGTGACGAATTCCATGAAGCACGCGTTCAGGAACCAGGATGGCGGGCGGATCTCCATCGGCGCCGTCCTTGTCGGAAGCCGTGTCGTCGTGACCTGCCGCGATGACGGGGCAGGTCTGTCCGGGGAAGCGGGACTGGAAA
>JBMOIK010000591.1:0-2079 GCA_049317365.1 Rectinemataceae bacterium
GGCCGACGTGCTCGAGCGGGAGGTCTGGGACCTGATGGGCATCCGCTTCACCGGGCGCCCCCACCTCGAGCGCGTCCTCAACCGCGCAGACTTCGAGGGGCATCCCCTCCGCAAGGACTTCGTCATGCCGAAACGCGACCGCTTTCCGCCAGCATCCTGGGACAAGAAGGCCGCCGAGGGAGGGCAGTGATGGGCGACAACCTCGACGGCGCAAACCTCAATTCCGACGGCTTCGAGACCCAGGAGTTCATCCTCAATCTCGGACCCCAGCACCCCTCGACACACGGTGTCTACCGTGCCCGCCTGATCATGGACGGCGAGACTGTCGTTTCGGCCGAAAACAAGGTCGGCTATCTTCACCGTGGCATGGAGAAGATGGCCGAGGGACTCACCTTCTCGCAGTTCACTCCCTATACCTCACGCTTCGACTACTGCGCAGGCGCCCTGCAGCCATGGGCATACGTGATCGCCCTCGAAAAGCTAGGGGGCATCGTCGTACCGGAGCGCGCCGAGTACATCCGCGTCATTGTCGGAGAGCTCAATCGCATTTCGAGCCACCTCCTGATGGTCGCCTCGATGCTCCTCGATTTCAGTGCGATCACCGCCTGGACCTACGCCTTCAATGCCCGCGAAGGCGTTCTTGACCTCCTTGAGGCAGTGACCGGGTCCCGCCTCCTCATGCACTACATGGTCAACGGCGGCGTCTGGGCCGATCTTCCCGAGGGCTGGGTCCCGAAGGCCGAGGCCGAGCTCGACAGGATCATCGCCCGCCTCGACGATTTCGACATGCTGGTCTCCGGCAACGAGATCTTTCTCGGTCGCACGAAGGGCATAGCAGCGATCAATTCGGACGAAGCCCTCGAGTTCGGGCTGACCGGCGCCAATCTCCGCGCTTCGGGCCTTGGGCTCGACCTGCGCAGGGACTCTCCCTACTCGGTCTACGACCGCTTCGATTTCGAGGTGCCCGTGCTGCACAACGGTGACTGCTGGGACCGCTACTACATCAGGATCATGGAGACGCGGGAGAGCATCAAGATCGTCAGGCAGGCCCTGAAGCAGCTTCCCGGGGGCGACTGGCGCGCCAAGGTGGCGAAGGTCTGGAAGCCCGCGGCCGGCGAGGCCTACACGATGATCGAAGCCGCGCGGGGGGTCCAGGCCTACCACGTGGTGTCCGATGGCACCGCCAAGCCCTACCGCGTGCACATGCGCTCCCCCTCGTTCTGCAACATAGGCGTGATTCCGGAGAAGGCGCCTGGCCTCACACTCCAGGATTTCATCTCGTTCATCGCGTCGCTGGACTTCGTCCTCGGCGACATCGACCGATAGGCAGGGGACCATGACCGAGTTCCTCACAACTGTGTTTAATTGGATCCAGGGCATCCTGGGCGTTGCTCCCACCACGCTGGCCCTGGCCCTTCCCTGGATGGACATCCTCTGGGCCTTCGTGTACTTCGTCGGCGCGGTGATCCTCCTCATCATCAACGTGATCATGCTCATCTGGATCGAGCGCCGGGCGGCGGGCTTCTTCCAGGAGCGCGTCGGCCCGAACCGCGTTGGTCCCTTCGGCCTTTTGCAGACGATCAACGACACGATCAAGCTCCTCGGCAAGGAGTGGATCATGCCCGCCTCGGCCGACAGGATGGTCTTCCTGATCGCGCCTCTCCTTGTCGTGACGGTGGCCGTGACGATGTACGGCCTGTTGCCCTACGGACCGGGAATCACGCCGGTAACCCTGAATGTCGGCATCCTGTTCTTCCTCGCCGTGTCGTCCACCAACACGATCGCGGTCCTCATGGCCGGCTGGGGTTCCAACAACAAGTATTCGCTGCTCGGCGGCATGCGCACGGTCGCCCAGATCATAAGCTACGAGATACCCATGGCGCTCTCGATCATCGGTATTGTCATGTTGTCCGGTTCCCTGGACCTCGGCGAGATCGCCAGGTCCCAGTCCCATGTCTGGTACGTCTTCATCCAGCCCGTGGCCTTCGTGATCTTCACCATCTCGGCCCTCGCGGAACTGACGAAGTCGCCCTTTGACATGACCGAAGCCGAGCAGGAGTTCGTCGCCGGATATCATAC
>JBMOIK010000592.1:0-2074 GCA_049317365.1 Rectinemataceae bacterium
GTCGACAAAGGCAGAGCCGATGAAGACCGAGGAGTAGGTCCCGGAGATGACGCCCACGATGATGGAGATCGCGAAATCCTTCATCGCGCCGGTCATGAAGATGTACATGCCGAGGGCGGCGAGGAGGACGGTGCCGGCGGTGATGACCGTGCGGCCCATGGTCTCGGTGACGCCGAGGTTCATGTTGTCGCGGTAGAGGGCATTGGGGTTGAGCTTGACCTTCTCGCGGATGCGGTCGTCGATGACGATCTTGTCGTTGATCGAGTAGCCGACGACGGTGAGGACGGCTGCGATGACCGTGGTGTTGAGCTCCATGCGCGTGAAGACGATGAAGGACACCATGATGAGGGCGTCGTGCATGACGGAGATGACCGCCGCGATGGCGTAGATCGGCTTGAAGCGGATCGAGCAGTACACGAGGATGACCGAGAACATGAGGATGGTCATCCAGAGTGTCTGGGTAGCGAGAGCCTGGGAAAAGCGGGCGCCGACGATGGTCGAGGAGTTGACGATGACATTGTCCGCGCCATAGGCCCCGCCGAGGAGGCTGATGAACTTGGCGTGGATGGTCTGGGAGAAGGTCGGATCCTTGCCCGAGTCTTCTATGCGGATCATGAACTCGCGGGCCTCGGGGACGCCGACGCGCTGGATCGAGACCGAGCCGAATTCCTTGAGCTTGGCGCGGAGATCCTCGACACTCACGGCGAGGACGGCGGCGTCGGTGGAGCGGTAGTGGAGGATGGTGGCGGCCGCGGTCAGGGTCGCGTCGGTCTGCGAGGCCCCGAGAAGGAGGTTCGAGGGCACCTTGCCGTCGGCGCGCAGGTTCACCTTGACGCCTTCGACGCCCGCGAGCCCGTCGGCGATGGTCTTGAGTGTCGGGTACTGGGCCCAGGCGAAAACGAAGGACTTCGACTCGCCGGAAGGCGCCTGGGAAATGAGGGTGGCATCAGCCTTGGATACCGAAAGGCGCATGGTGCCCGTGCCGACGAAGCTCACGTCCATCGAGGGAGGAGCGAACTGCACTGCGGTGTTGATGCCCGCCTGGAAGTCGATGCCAGTCTTGAAGCCCACCGTCGCGACCATGGCGAGGCCGGCGATGACGATGACGGCGGATATGGGCACGAGGAGCTTGAAGCTCTTGTGCCACTGGATGACGCGCTTCATTTGATCCTCCAGGAGATGCTCGTGGTCTTCCTCTTGAGCACGTCAGTCTCGAAGTCGAAGATGAGGTGGGAGACGAACAGTGAGGTAAAGAGGGAGCTGATCGTTCCGATGGCCAGGGAGACAGCGAAGCCCTGGATGGGGCCGGAGCCGAGCTGGGCCAGGAAGAGGGCCGAGATCAGGTTCGTCATGTGCGAGTCGAAGATCGTCCAGAAGGCCTTCTGGAAGCCGGCCTTGATCGAGGCGGCGCGGCCCTTCCCGAGCCGCAGCTCTTCCTTTATGCGCTCGTGGATGAGGACGTTGGCGTCGACCGAGATGCCGATGGTGAGGACGAAACCGGCGATCGAGGGCAGGGTCAGGGTGAGGCCGAAGGCCGAGAGGACGCCGACCATGATCCAGAGGTTGACGATGACGGCGATGGAGGCGTTGATGCCCGCACCCTTGTAGTAGATGAGCATGAAGCCGACGACGAGGAAGAAGGCGACCGTGACGGCGAAGATTCCCGCGCGGACGGCGTCCTCGCCGAGGGAGGCGCCGATGGCCTGCTGGTTGATCGGGATGAGCTCGACGGGAAGTGCGGCGGTGCGGAGGAGGAGGGCGAGGTTCTGCGCCTCGTCGGCGCTGAAGCCCTCGATCATGCCGCTTTCCTGGATGGGAGAGTTGATGGTTGCAACGCTCTTCACGCGGTCGTCGAGGACGACGGCCATGGGCTTCTTTACGTTTGCGCTCGTCAGCTTGTAGAAGATGTCTCCGCCCTCCTTGTCGAGGGTAAAGTCGATCTGAGGCGAACCGGTCAGGCTGTTCGACACTGCCTGGGCGGACTGGATATGGGTACCGTCAAGGCCTGGATCGGCGGTCACCACCTGGTAGCGACCGGTGAACTCGTCAAGGCCGTAGCTGTCCTTCTTGTATT
>JBMOIK010000593.1:0-2046 GCA_049317365.1 Rectinemataceae bacterium
CTATTTCCGGCAAAGCCTGGCAAGCTGCCTTGGCCACCTTCACTGGGCCAATACGAAGGGCCTAGTGCGGAGTATCGGGAAAAGGGGAGGGTGGCTGCAGGTCTGACTACGTGCCTGCGAGGCCGAACCCGCGGGGGCAGGTCCCGCCCGGCTTTCCTGTCGCCTCGCAAGCTTATTCCCCCGCAGCATCTTCACGCAAGCACAGCCCCTCGCATGAACATATGAGGGCATATGTTTCCTCCGCAGCCTACCTCTAGCCTTCAAGCCAGCGGAACCAGAGCCCGCCTTCCTTTTTTTTGCGATTTCTCCCCCAGTTTTGAATTCCCGACGCTACTTCCGGGCGTACTAGCCCTGGCCGGCCCGGAGGGTCAGACCCCTGCCTGGCATAGCATCTGACCCCAGACTGCGGATGTGACGAGCCCTTGGGATTGACGAATCCTATCCTTGGGAGAGGCTTGCATTAACATAGGAGACACTCAGTGCGGGTTCATGACATGACTGTGGCCCCTTGCCTATGTGCCACTTTTGTGATACATTACAGTCTGTAGGGGCATCTGGTGACCACAGACGAGTCATTGGTGTATGCAGGGTCTTTTTTTTCGATCGAGTGGGGGGATGGACCGTCCAAGGAATGCCAGGCACGCGAGTATTACTACGCTCTCGACGAGGCGGGCAGGGCAAAGGCTCTCGCTCTTTTCAAGCGCATGGCTGATGTCGGCAAGATCTACGACACGACCAAGTTCACCCAGGAAACAAAGAAACTCTACGCGTTTAAGCCCCATCCGCATCGGTTCTTCAGCTTCTTCATCAAGGGAAAACGAATCATCATCGTAAGCGCCTACCAGAAGCAGAGCCAGAAAGCGCCCGCAAGGGAAGTCGAACGTGCTGTGGCCTTGATGAAGGCATGGTTGGCACAGGAGGCAGCAAAATGACCAGAAGCAGTAGTAAGAAAAAGATCAGCACATTCGAAAAGGAAATGGAGAGCCCATCCTTCAGAGCAGCCCTCGAGAAGGAAGAGGCCGCTCTCGAGTTGTCCGAGTTCCTCGCTCGACAGATGGCCGAACAGGAACTCTCCGTTAGGAAACTCGCCGCACTCGCGGCTGTATCGCCGACGATTATTCAAGGAATCAGAACAGGGGCCAGGAATAACATAGAATACTCGACACTCAAGGCCATTATGGTCGCGCTTGGATGCGAGATAACTTTTCGCAAAGCCCGGAAAAGCTGAGGCCGAACCCGAAGGGTCAGACCCCCAGGCTCAGTCGCGGAAAAAGGAATAGCCCACAATAAAGGCAGGAGTTGCTACGGTGGTGGGCTTGCCGTCGCCGGTGTCGACACTGCGGATGGCAGGCCCGCCACCGAGCCGCAGGGAGCCACCGGGTAGCTGAATGACAAGGCTGACAAGGGCCGTGACGCTGCTTGTCCTGAGATTTACGGGCTTTCCCCACCAGCTTGCATGCGTGCCATCGGGGGCGCTGAGCATCCGGGCGGCGGATGAACTCATTTCCCAGGAAAGGTCAAAGCCCACAAGGCGGAAAAAGCTTCCCGAGGCGGCAAGCGAAAGGTAGGGGAAGCCCGAGCTGGCGTAGGCTATCGAGCCCCTTCCTGCCGAAGCAAGAAGTGGGGCGATGGCCATGCCCAGGGACTCGCTGAAATAAAATATTGGGACTATGACGATCCTTGGCTTGATCGACAGGAATCCTGCCTCGATGCCTGTCTCAAGGGTAAACACAGGACCGTAGAACTGGCCCGAACTCGATGCGTCATAGGAGTTGGTACGGTCCAGGCCCGTGTAGTCGCCACCCTCGTTCAGGGCGAAAAATCCCACGTCGCGCACGTTCGAAAAGCTGGCATAGAGCCCAGCGCCGAGGGTAAGGCCATCGGGCATCAGGCCCGCCAGACGGTATTCGATGGGAAGTACAAAGATCTCGGTGCTGTCGGTCCGCTCAAGGTTGAGCGAACTCGAAGCGGCTGGATTGCCCTTGCTGTCACTGCCCAGGGCAAGTTCGCCCGTTGTCGAGGCGATGCGCCGGTTGAAGTAGATGG
>JBMOIK010000594.1:0-2038 GCA_049317365.1 Rectinemataceae bacterium
GATAACATGCTCGTAACACTTCTCATTAGGCAGCTTTTCGACCTGAATAGTAACGATTTCTCTATGTCTTGGAACTGGCTGCTGAATTCCCGTTTCGGGATTCTCATACCAATCGTGCTTGCCACCATGGCGCACCACGACAACTCCTGGATCGGAGAGCTTTCCGGGCAGGTCTGCTAGTTTTCATGCGGGTACAACAAGCTCATCGACCCACCGTCATGGGATTTCCTTTCGACCAGCTAGCATGCGATCAGCATTACATTCCTGATGTTACCTGACAAGCGGACAGGCTTGACGAATCTTGGCGGCTGACGGGTGCATGATGCGCCTGGAGGTCAGACCACGGCCATCCCAAGGTTACAGCCAGGATTACCCCAGTTGACTTAGTTGCCCTCATAGGCGGCTGCGAAGTACTCGAGTTCGATGACCCTGAGCGCCGGTGGCGCGAGGCCCTTCCATCCGCGGTCGGCTGTAAGGAGGGCGTCGGCGCCAACCACGAGGGCGCTGGCGACGTGGAGGGCGTCCGCGAGTCCGGGAGCCTTCCCTCCCCTGGGTGCCGCCGCCCGGAGGAGCCCGGCAGCCAGGTCGGCAACCGCCACATCGATGGGAATTATGACGATATTTCCCGAGTCGGAAAGCGCCTGCCTCCACTGTGGCTCGAGTCCAGGGGAAAGGGGTTTCCGGAGGAGTTCCGTCCAGGCGATGGCGCTTGCGAAGAGCCTGCAGCGGCCTTCGCCGGCGGCATCGAAGAGGGCACAGAGGGCGCGGTGCCGAGCGTCGTCGGATTCGAGGAGGGGAATCAGCGCCGAGCTGTCGAGGAGGAGGGAGGAACCCTCGGGAAGTCCGAGGGCCTCGAAGAGGGGGGGCGTTCCTTCGTGATCCACTCGGGCAGTATAATCGGGCTCAATGAGTTCCTGGAAGGGTTTTATCGTGGCATCCTGGGCCCGTTCGGGCAGGATCTACGCGACAGGTCGACTTGAGACGGGTGAGAGCTTTGCCTTGGCTTGCCGCTCCGACGGTGGGGCAGTGCTTGTGCCAGCGGAATATGTTGGCACCGCAAAGGACATACTTGCCCGTTTTCGCGCAAGGCCTGATCCGGAGCCCTGGACCGATCTCGGGGGCAGGGCGCTCGCGCGCTTCTGCTTGCCCGGCTGGGCCCGCCCCGAGATCGAAGCAGCCCTCCTCGCCGGCGGTGTGCCCCTCCCGCAGCTTGATCGCGGTGGCGTCGACGAGTACCTCGCCGACCGGGGCATCGTTTCCGGCCTGGAAATAAAGGGTGAGGCGCGGAAGGGCGAACGCGTCGACTGCGTCTTCGTTGATCCCGAGATCGGCCCCTCGGACTGCATGCCAGCCCTCCGCTGGCTCGCCCTCGACATCGAGACCGACCGGCAGGACCGCGTCCTGGCGGTTTCGCTTGTCGACCGGGACTTCGGCAGGCCGGAGCTTCGCCCTGGCGAAGGCGCCGGTGCGCGTGCGGTGCGCGACAGCGCAGGTGAGGTGCTCTTCCTCGGCCCGGACCTCGGACTTCCCTGGATCAGCGCCTTTGCCAGCGAGGCTGGACTCCTTGCGGCCCTCAGTGCAAGAATCGCCTCCCGCGATCCCGATGTGCTCACAGGATGGAACGTCATCGACTTCGACCTGGGCGTCCTTTCGGCACGGTACGCAGAGCTGGGTCTGCCCTTCACAATTGGCAGGAGTCGCGACCCTGCCGGATTCCTCGAGCGTCCCGGCAAGCGGAGGGTCTTCGACCTGCCCGGCCGCTCCGTCCTCGACGGCATCAGGCTCATGCGCTCCGCAGGGGAGCGCTACGAGGACCAGTCCCTCGAGACCGTGGCGCAGGGCGTCCTGGGTGAAGGCAAGCTCGTATCATCCACGGGAAATGACAAGCTCGCCGAACTCGAGCGCCTGCGCGCCGAAGAACCTGCACTGTTCTGCCAATACTGCCTCAGGGATTCCGAGCTTGTGCTCCGCATCCTTGAAAAGACGTTACTATTCAGGTCGAAAAGCTGCCTAATGAGAAGTGTTACGAGCATGTTAT
>JBMOIK010000595.1:0-2033 GCA_049317365.1 Rectinemataceae bacterium
TTTCCGCCGTTGTCTCTATGTCGAAGCTGTCCTCATCCTTTCCGCCGAAGGTCTTCTGGTACATGCCCACGAGGTCATCCATGCTCTTCTCGCGGTTGGCCATGATGTAGACCTTCATTCCGCGCTGGGAGCGATAGTCGACCGAATCGATGGCCATGCATTGTTCGTCCGAAAGCTCGTCGAGGTCCTTAATGACTTCCTTCTGGTATTGCTGCTTTGTATCCGGGTCAGTGACCGTGACCTTCTTGAAGTAGTCCTTGATGTCGTAGTGGACCCGCCGCCGCTTCAACTCCAGGATGCGGTGGTATTCCTCTTCCAGGTCGGTCTTGACGGTGTTCTCGACCACACGGCGGATCACCCTGGCGACTTCCGGGTCGTGGCGGAGCTTGTACCCCATTTGGCGGCCCTGCCCCTTGGAGTATCCCGCCTTCACTGCCGACTCGGCCGACCGCATGTAGGATTCGCTACCGGGGAAGGTATACCAAAAGATGAAGCGCTTCCGGAGGATCGTCAGCTTCACGTCCCCCCAGTCGATGGAGTCGAGGTTGAGAACATCCCCGGCCGGGAGGGCGTTCTCCTGCTTTCCCTTCCTGCGGCCCGCGCCCTGCGAACCTTTCGTGCCAGCGGGATCAGGTTTCTTTCTGGGCATCGGCCGACGCTCCATCCTTACACTGATGGCGAAGATATCCCCGAGCCTCGCGACCGGTGTTCGTGATGATGATTACAAGGGCGTCGTCTACGATGTGGATTTCCTCCGTGTTGGCGCTCGGAATGTACTTCACCTTTTCGCCACACCTCTTGCAGATCATCCATTCATCCCTCGCGCAACAAAAAAGGCCGACACCTCCGCTACTATGAGCGTGGTATCGGCCCGAGTCTTTCGGCACCGAGCTATACACAAAAAACTATAGATCGTTCAATGCAAAACGGTCAACCATTAGCCTTGCGCAGCATCCTTTGGAGTTTTCTGGTCGGATTTCCTTCGGACGATGACGAGCTTTCGCAAAGATGGAAGTTCGTCATTTGAGACAATCGAACGTATATCAGCCAACCGCAATGACGTTTTCTGCTCTATGCCTTCAACTATTCCACGTTCGACCTTGATTAGCAGGGTGCCGTAGAATTCGCAGTTACATATCTCATCAAGATACTCGTGGACTTCTTTCGTCGCCGGTTGTCCCATCATCGCTCCTCGCACAAACGTGTGGCCGCGCCCCGCGCGCGCTTCGCCCGCTCGCCGTCACTATCTCTATTTCTTCCCGCTCTACCATCGTAGGGGCTCCATGGGAACCCGTTGTCCATCGTATCAGTTCCCCACAGAGGGGGCATTTCGCGGTCATGTGGTCTCGGAGCCCCCCGCAAAGCCTTCCCCCTCGGCCAGGGTTACGGCTCCCGGAATGACACCCTCCGGAGGATCGTCCCGAACCACAGGCGGCGTCCCCAGAAATGCCCCTATCTCCCGGTGAACGAGGGCGAGCGAGAGGATAAGGTCGCGCGGGTATTTCGGATTCGCGTCGATTTCGGCCTTCATGAGGGATTCCACTTCAGTCTTGATGCTCTTCAGGGTCCAGTTCACGGATGCCCCTGCATGCGCCATTTTCGCCTCCATTCTTCTATGGGGAGTCCATAGATATTATAGCAGAATAAGCATTTACCTTCAACAAAACCGTTTCATTTCAAGTATCCGTCGGAATATCATCGCCGCTATCTGAGGCACAATTGCGTTACCGAGGCCTCGGAGTCTGACCACGCGATTGGGTAGCCCATAAGCCACTCGACCCAATAAGGATTGAGCTGCCCTCCATTCCCCGCCGACATAGACCTCCGCTCCTCCTCGCTGATCACCCCTGATTCTTTCAGCCCCGAAGGTTTCGCGAAACCCCTGGAGCCACCATTCGGCTTCTCGCTCGCTACCGGGATAGGGAACGATGGCTGGATCATGCCTCCAGGCCTCTCCGCTAACCACGCGGTCAAGGTGCCACGGCCAACCTGACTCTTCGATATGGAGTTCTTCGCATCGTTGACCGTCGGAG
>JBMOIK010000596.1:0-2032 GCA_049317365.1 Rectinemataceae bacterium
TCGCTCATACAGGCATTCTACCCAATACTTCCACTCGATTTCCAGTAGCCCCGAAAAAATGGGCCTCCGGTTTCCCGGGGTATTGTCCTTATCAACAGCAAAGGATTTCTCAACCAATATGTATTTGGGCGAGAAAGTGGTAAAGCGTCGGCTCTACGCCTCTGTGCAAAACCCAGCAAATCTTGATGACCCGAAATTGCGTGCGGAGTTGTCCGTCATATATAATCTTGACTATGCTTCGGATGATGATGGCTTTATTGAGGACACAGATCCCAATGACAGCTTGCTCTGGAGGCAACTCGTCGTGCGGTATTTGATCCAAAAGGGGTACGATGGAACAGTGTGCAAAGAGTATGGCGCGAATCAGCGCACTTGGAGCGTGTTTAAAGTTCAGCAGATTGGCTACGAACGGAGGTTTTCAGCGCGCAGCGCAAGAGCAAATGAGGCTGAGGCACGTTTTTTCGTTTGCACTTGATAGCCCTCTTACGGAATGCCCTCCGTTTTACATTGTCTGGGAATGCGCGATCAGGCAGGCCTTGCCAGCCGCATTTCCCGATGGATCGAAGGCCGTAGTGCTTTCGCTGGTTTTTTAAACGTCGCTGCTGCAGGGGAGGGTTCAAGGCCCTCGGGAAGGTCAGTGAAATGCCAGATCAGCAAGAAAGGCACATGGTCACTCATCCCCAACAATCAAAGCCTTTATATTCCCCAGTACTTGTTCGAAGGCTTCGGTGTCGCAGTTTTCGATATAGCCGATATCCCGTACCGTCCAGTCGAGCCTTTTTACCTGGTCGGAAAGGACCGAGCCCTTGACTTTCTTTCCCTCGATCCGTACTTCGAAGGGATGTCCCTTTTCTGTACTGGTTATCGGGCACACCAGAGCCAGATGGACTTTCTTGTTATACGCCCTTGGGGAGAGGATGAGCGCGGGCCGCTTTCCCCTCTGTTCATGTCCAGCCTGGGGCGTGGAATTGAGCCACACCAGGTCTCCCCGATCGGGAACGTATTCCTTCTTCATCATGCTTCATTCCCGACCGGAGTTCGGGCGGTGCTTCGTGTAGGGCTCACCCCGATTTATCTGCCCCGAATAGATACGGGACCAATTGTCAAAGAACCTCGAGGGAGGGGCATCCTCCGCTCGGATCTGCATTTCAATCTGGAAGTCCCGTTTCTCGTTGTCCTGTACCCGTACATCTACGGAGATTTCCTTGTCGTCCCGGAACTCCGCGAGATGGTAGGGATTCAGGATGGTAATGCGTTCTGCCCTGTGCCTGCCGATGAGGGGAAGCAGGTCGTTGAGGAAATGCAAGGTGAGTTGCGAGTTCTTCTGGTCTGCAAAAAATGCGCTTGAAAACTATATCCACGATGGGCTTGATGCCAATTACCATGGATCACCTCCGCTACTGATACGCCCGGAGGGTGGGTTTCTGATTGCGAATGCTGGGAAAAAAAGACCGGGAAATCCTGTTTGCCGTGGCAATAGGACGCGTCTAGCCAGGTTGACTCAGGATTCAAGGTCCAATGCGATTCGAAGCGCATAATTGAGCTGATCGATCATTTTGTCCGACAAGTGACCGAGGTAGTCCGTCAACATGGACTTCGGAATGCTGACGAGTTCATCGCAGTGGATCGAGCTGTCGTGTTTCAGCCCCTCCGAAACCCGAAAGAGATCCCCTCGTTTCAAATCGGTGACTGGTAGGCAAGGACATCCATCGCCTCGCCGTTGAGCACCACACTATTTTCGTCCAGCATGGCGAGATCTCGACGGTTCCGCAGGTCCCGGTTCAACAACTCCACGTATCTCCTAACTGCCTTTTCGATAAAATCCGATCGCGCTCCGAGGGGCGCGAGCTTGTCGACTTCCGAAAGGAGTTCGGACGACATGGTGATTGAAGTCTTGACTTTCATGCTTCCGAGTATGCCACCAAGGTGGTATGAAATTAAGGGTGGACAGCGATATCGATCCCTTGGACAGGCCCCTAGGGTCGTATCCCGCCTGAGTTTCCTTCCTGTTCGGAGGCTCAGTCCCCATCAT
>JBMOIK010000597.1:0-2031 GCA_049317365.1 Rectinemataceae bacterium
GGCCTTGGTGTCCAGGGTGCCGGTGTTGGCGATCTCGACATGCAGCGTCTCGCCGATTCAACCATGAAGGGCGGCATCGACAGGGCAAACAAGGAATTCCAGGCCTCGAGTTCGCTCAGGCTCGGGGAGGCGACCAGTACCTACATCCCAATCGTCGAGATGCTCGGCCTGGCCTTCGATCTTTCGCCGCTCTTCGCTTCTGAATCGAAGGTGCGATCCAAGACCTTTGACTATTTCGAGCGGAAGCTTACCCCTACCATCGACGCCGCTGCCCTCCTCTTCGGGATACCCGACCTCAAGACGATGACAAACGCGAGCTATGGCAAGCAGAAATTGAATCTCGAGAAGGAAAGGGTCGAAGGTGCCCTGATCACGATCGAAAACGATACCGGGCGGGTCATGGCCATCGTCGGCGGTTCGAAGTTCGATCAATCCAACCAGCTGATCCGGGCCACCCAGGCACGGCTGATGCCCGGCTCGACCTTCAAGCCCCTGTACTACTCAGCTGCCATCGACTCGAGGAAGTTCACGGAAGGAACCCTCATCGACGACAGTCCCGTGGTTTTCTACAACGAGGACGGGACTCCGTATATTCCGCTCAACTTCAAGGGAGAGTGGAAGGGGACAGTGCTGACCTGGTACGCGCTCGCGCACTCCATGAACGTCCCATCCCTGAAAGTCCTGGATGGTATCGGCTTCGACGCTGCCATCACGCGGGCCGCGGCGCTGCTCAACATCACCGACCCGACTGAAATCCAGCGCACCTTCCCGCGCGTCTACCCCCTTGGGCTGGGTGTCATCGGCGTCTCGCCCATACGCTTGGCGCGTGCTTTCACGGTGTTCGCCAACCAGGGGCGGGCAGCCGATCCCATAGCCATAATCTCGGTCGAGGACCGGGATGGACGCATCATCCTCGAGCCTGAAAAGGACCTCCGGGCGGAACAGAAACGGAGGGGGCCCGCCGCCCAGGTGATCAGCCAGCAAACCGCGGCTGTAATGGTGGACATGCTCCAGCGAACGGTGCAGTCGGGAACCCTCGCTGGTCCCGCAGCGTCGGGCCAGATGTTCAAGTACAAGGATGTGGAGGGAAAGGACTATACGCTGCCCTCGGCGGGAAAGACCGGAACGACCCAGAACTGGGCCGATGCCTGGACCGTCGGCTTCACACCATACTATACGACAGCCATCTGGTTCGGTTTCGACAAGCCTGGCAATTCCCTCGGGGTCAACCAATCAGGCGCCGTCCTCGCGGGCGACGTCTGGTCACGCTACATGCGGGGTATCAACCGGGGCCTCCCCATGCGGAGCTTCACGCGACCGCAGAGCGGCCTGGTGCAGGTCCAGGTCTGCGCGGTATCGGGTCAGCTACCTACGGAATTCTGCAACCAGGGCTCGGAAAGCCTCCTCTTCCTTGAAGGTACACAGCCGACCAAGTATTGTGACTTGCACCAATATGGCGCCGAACGCGATTCCAAGCTGCTCAAGCGCCTCGAGGACCAGTCGCGGATGTACGGTGACCGCCTTCCAAATGTCAACTCCACTCTGCGCATCGACCTCCCCGATTTCGAGCCGAGCCCGTCAGAGACTCCGCCGACGCAGACTCCGGACACGAACTCCTTGCTCAACTAACCCTGCTGCTTCCAAGCTGTGAAGGTGGCGGCCGGGGGCTCAGGGTGCCGGAGCGACATCCGGCAGGGGCCCATCCGTCTGCGGCTTTCCTCGGCCCTTGGAGCTACGGACTGGCTTGCGCCGACTCTTCGGGCTCATCAGGTCCGCCATCGCAGGGACCTCGGCGAAAACGAAGAACACAAGACCGACTCCGAGAGCAATGCTCTTGATCAGGCTGTCCGGAGCAGAAACAGGGCGTTCGAAGGCCAGCGCTTCCCCTGGCCCAACCGCATTCTTGACGGTTTCACCTGACGCGGAGAGGACCACCTCATATTCGCCCTCGGGAAGGTATCCCAGTGCCCTCGCCTCACGCTGCGCCCTGTCGGGATCGGAGCGAAGTGAGGCGAAATCGGAACTGAGCTC
>JBMOIK010000598.1:0-2023 GCA_049317365.1 Rectinemataceae bacterium
GCTCATGATCGTCGGTAGCCTCGACGTCGAGAACCGAGGCTTTATCGTCCTCGTGATTGGGGTTGACGAAGGGGTTGCGCAGGGTGAGGGTGGCGGCGAGGGGAAGGCCTGCCCGTTCGAGGGTGAGATTGATGAGCGAGCGTAGAAGTTCTTTCCTTTCCTCCACTCCAAAGATAAACTTGAAGACGAAATCATTGACAGCCAGCAGCATGGGTACCTCCACCACGAAGTACGCCCGCGTGGTGGTCCGATGATTGCGAAGAGGAAGAGAATTTGGTTGAAATCGGCGGTTGACCCTCCAGAATATCAGTGTCAGGGTCTGCCTGCGATTTCCCTTCGTCCAGCATTACATTCTTCAATGCTGCTCCCAGTCCCCCCGCTTGCCGCTGCCACACTTCCAGCCCAGAATGCCCGAATGCGCTGCCGTGCCCTCCCCTTCCTCCTCCTCCTCTCCTTCTTCCTCGCTTCCTGCTACATCAGCGACCAGGGCTTCGCCTACCTGGGCCTCCTCGGCAAGGCACGCGCCTTTGACAAGGTGCTCGCCGATCCAGGAACGGCGGAGGCCACCCGGGAACTCGTCCGCCGCGCCGAGGCTGTGGAAGCCTTCGGACGCACATCGCTTGGATTGAAGTCAACACGCAATTTCCACACGCTCGTCGAGCTCCAGTCGGATACCTTGGTCCATGTCGTTCAGGCCTGTGCCGAACTCTCCTTCGATCGCTACCTCTGGGACTACCCCTTTATTGGGAAGCTCCCCTACAAGGGCTTTTTCGACACCAAGGGGGCGGAGGCCGAAGCAGCCCGCCTCAAAAAAGAGGGCCTCGATGTCATAGTCCGGAACGCTGACGCCTTTTCTACCCTCGGCTGGCTTTCAGATCCGCTGTGGTCCTTCATGTCCTCGTATGAGGAGTCCGACCTCGCCGACCTCGTGCTCCACGAGCTGACCCATGCCACTGCCTTCAGGTCGGGAGCCGACGACTGGAACGAGGGAATAGCCACCTTTGTCGGACGCGAGGGGGCACGAAAGTGGCTGGTCTCAAAGTACGGCCAGGCCTCACCACAGGTAACAGGGCTGAGTGCCGCCCATGCTGACGCTGCAGCCTTCGCGGGCTTCCTTAGGGAAACCGCAGAGGAGCTCGAAGCGCTCTACTCCTCAGGAGGCCCCGACGGGGAAAAGCGCCGAGGCAAGCAGCGGATCATCGCCGAGCGGGCAGCCGCCTTCACTGCCGGCTACCAGGGCCTCTTAGCGACAGACCGTTACAAAGCAGTGCGGATGGAAAACATCAACAACGCCTGGCTCGACCTCTACCGGCTCTACGAGGGTGACCCCGCCCTGTATCGCACCTGGTTTGAGCGCATCGATGGAGGAAATCTCAGGGAATTCATCGCCGACATGACAGGCCTGGCAAAGGCAAGGGGAGACCCCATGGCCGAGATGCGAAAGCGGCTTTCCGCAAGGGTGCCCTGATTCTGGGGCTTGACTACGCTGGCGCTTGGGCGCCCCTTTGACTTACACTTGAAATAAGAGGAATCGATGCGGCAGTACTACGGAATCACTGAGTCCAGGATCGTCAGCATGGATGGAGGCCCCATCCAGGTCTTCGTCGAGCCCGACGCTGCGGAAAAACGGATCCTCATTGACGAACTGGGGATAGACCCCCACGACCTCGCCTGCGCCCTCGATCCCGACGAGATCGGCCGCCTCGAAAGCGACGGCGACCGCCTCAATGTCATCATGAAGCTCCCCCGCAATTTCACGTCAGAGAACCAGCTCCTTTTCACGGTTACCTCGGCGGGGCTCTTCCTGACACCCGACCGCCTCATCATTGTCACCACCGACAACGCAGACCTTTTCGAAGACCGCAACATGAAGGTGGTGCGCAACCTCCGCGACGCCATGCTCAAGATTTTCTACGGGTCGATCGGACACTTCCTCGGACACCTCAAGGTCATCAACATGCTGCAGGAAGCCCTCGAGAAACGTGTCAACGCCTCGATGGGCAACCGCTACCTCCTGGACATG
>JBMOIK010000599.1:0-2023 GCA_049317365.1 Rectinemataceae bacterium
ACTGCCGCGCTCAAGTTCAAAGAGTTTGAGCAGGGTATCGATATGAATCCAGCACGTGGCGGAATTGTAGAAGGAGAGACGGAATTCGTCCTTCTCCCGCGGAAAAGCCATACCTTCCACAAAGCGGAGCCGGCCATTGACGCGGGCAAGGCCGCCGCCGTGATCCTCGATGCGACGGGTGATCACTTCCCAGCAGAAACTCCGCTCCGTGGCGATGGCATGGCCCAAGAGAAGTGGATCGAGTTCGGCCCCCAATGTGTCGAGGTTGTGGAGGAGCATCCATTCGGTTTCAGGTCGAAGTTCTAGGGCTTTTGCCAGGGTTCCATTGAGAAGGAGGTTGGCCACTTCGTACCAGTGTCCGACCGGATGCACGCATTGAGAGGGAAGGTTGTCACGGTAATCCGCTCCCTCGCCGGAGGACAAGGCCCATTCCATCAGGGCCCTTCGCCCGCTTTCGAGCACCTTCTGTTTCCGTTCTTCAAGCCTCTGCAGGCTCGTTTCCTCCCAGAGGAATTTGAGATCGCGTACCATCGGGACCATCCGAAGTCCTAGGCTCCGGCCCTCCGAGATCCATACTGGCAACTCGGGCTCTTCTTCGTTCCAGGCCCGGAGGAGGGGCTCGACCGCAGGGAAGGTAAGTTCGCTCGCAGTGACTACCTGAAGGGGTGTCCGGCCGAAGCGCTTGCCTGCCTGCCGCCACTTGGCGCGATGGACCTGGAGGAAGTTCCGATACTCGCCATCGATGGAAGCAAAGGGGTGAAGGGCCTTGACGGTACCGGCTCCCTGCGTCCACCGTGTGCTGGCCCCACCCGCAAGGGTCAGGACCATGACGCGGCCTTCTCGAAGCGCCGCTTCGCCTATCGTGGCGTAGCCCATTGCAATGTCGTTTCGCTTGACGATATCGCCTGCACGGGCGTCTTCTATGGTGGTATCAGGGGGCAGGCGGTTCTGTGCCAATCCGATGCGGCCCGCGCGCAGATCCTTCCTGACGCTCTCATGCGTCACTGGATCGAAGCCGCCCCGATCGAGAACCGATGTGAGACCCGCGAAGGCCGACCCGGGCTCGGCCCCGGGGAGGAGCCGTTCAAGGACATCTTTGGCGATCTTGCTTTGGTCGTCGACCCAACGTCGCGTGAACTGGGCCAATTCATGGCGTTGGTGAAGAGCCAGGGAGTCGCCCTGCACGAGCCACGCTCGGAGGTGCTGAAGGCAGTAGCTGGGAGATGGAATCCCCCTTTCATCCTGGAATATCTCCGCTATCGTTCCCTGATCGTTGATGGAAAAATCATAGACCACGGGCTCCATGGCGAAGGGCAAACCCGCCTCTAGGCCTTCCTTGATTCTGCGCAAATTCGGGCCGAGCCAGGCCTTGGCTTCTTCCTTGCGGGAAGGATCGAAGATGAGGCCCATCCCTCCGCCAGACATACCGCCGAGCATCCAGAATCCCCAGAAAGCTGCGCCGTATCGTTCCCGCGTCTCGAAAATGAGCCTCTCGGTAAACAGGTTCGAAACCCATGGAATGATGGCTTGCAGCGGTCCTTCGAAGAGCTCTGTGGTCAGTGCGCCCAGCTTCTTCATATCCCCGCACCTCAAAGCCTGCACGATGGGATCGAAGGCACCTAGCAATGTCTGCCGGGCCTTCCAGGCTTTGCGGTCGCCGAGCAGGTACTTCTCGGTGACCATTTCAAGGATCGGACCGACATTGGCCGCCATACCACCATGGACCAGGACCAAGGAGTCTTGCAGGGCTTGCCGAGAGGATGCGGGTACCTCAACCTCGTCAAGGATGCGATGGCGTGGAAGAAGGCGTCCCCTGCTCGAACCGTATTCGGGATCTCCTGGGCTGGCAACCTCACCCCTGATCTCCTTGATTCCAGGAAAGATCCCGCCAGAGTCCTGCCACCCTCCTCCCGATCCTCCCAACCACTCACCCAAAACAGCGCGTCCCACGACGATGCGAGCCTCCGTCCCGTCGAGACCGCCTGTCAATGAATCGACCTGGCCGGTCGCACGCATGCAAACC
>JBMOIK010000600.1:0-2017 GCA_049317365.1 Rectinemataceae bacterium
CTCGACCGCTGCCGCCGCCGCGACCATAGTGAGCAGCATTCTGCCCAACACCTCCTTTCGGGAATCCTGTTCCGTGATTCCGGGATCGCGACCAGGTCCTTCCATCTCGGGGCGGCGCGCTCCACTATCGATGTGGAAGCAGACCTGTCGGCCTTCGGGGATGATGCAATGCGGCGCATCGACGCCGCGATCGATGCCCTCGTGGCGGAGGGCCGGCGCTATGTCATCCACCGCTGCCCCCCGGAGGACATAGCCTCCCTTCCGCTCAGGAAGGCCCCTCCGGGCGGCAAGGAGGAGATACGTGTAGTCGAGATCGAAGGCCTCGACCATAGCCCCTGTTCTGGCACCCATGTCCCGGATGCCGCGCGTCTTGGACTCGTCCGCGTGGTCCAGTCCGAGCGCTACAAGGGAATGACCCGACTGTCCTTTGTTGCCGGAGGACGGGCGGCCCGGGAGTTCAGCCGTCTCCAGCTGGCGGTTCGGGATGCTTCCCGCCTGCTATCAGCCCCTCCCGAAAAGCTCGCGGAGGAAGCCGGTCGCGTGCTCGCGAAGCTGGCTGCCGAAGGTATCCGGTCCAGGTCCCTTCTCAGCGCCTGGGCGCGCCTGGCAGTCGCCGCCGCCCTGGCCGGCGGCTCGCCCTTCCCCCTGGTCGAGTCCGACGATGCCGGTCCTGGCGGCCTCGAAGCCTGCCTCGAGGCCCTCCATGAGGCGGGGGCTGCCGGGCTCGTGGCCCATCGGGAGGGCCTTGCCGTGGGTCTGTCGGCCAGGCCGGGCTGTGTAATTCCAGAGGCAATTCCCTCCATGCTGTCCCAATTCAGAGGAAAGGGCGGAGGGGCTGCCGGCCGGTTCCGGGGCGTTTTTCCTGATAAAACGGCCTTTGAGGGCTTCCTCCGGAGTGCGCTGGTGGAGGCAGGAGGGGCCTGAAAACGCCTTCAATGCCAGCAAACCGCGAAAAAAACGTCCCGATTGGCGCTTTCCTGCCGTTTTTGCGTTGACAATTGTTACAATCACAAATAACATCAACCCCTAAGGAGTACACACATGAGCACAGGCACTACCAATATCATCCATGCGCTTTCCCTCGTAGCATCGGCTTCCTCCCGCGCCCGAAGGGCTGCCGAGGCCAGGCTCCGCGCCCGGGACCTTACCTATGCGCAGTATCTCGCCCTCGTTGCCCTGACCGAGCATGACGGCCTTTCCCAGGCCCAGCTCGCCCAGGCCCTGGAGACCGATTCCACCACTGCCATGGTCCTTCGCGGCTCCCTCGAGAAGAAGGGGCTTGTCGAGCGCAAGGACCACGAAGGTGATGCGCGGGTCAAGCGCATCGTCCTGACCACCAATGGAAAAAATGCCGTAGCCCACGCCAAGCCTGACATCAGCAACCTGTTCTCGGGCTCAGGGGAGTTTTTCAGCGAAGGCGACCTCAAGAAATTCGTCTCCCTCCTTGAGAAGCTTCGCGCTTTCGCCCTCAAGGCCATGCCCGTCCATGCAGCTGGCCAGGCAGCGAAGCGCAAGCCTGGCAGACCCAAGAAGGTCGCCGACAAGGCAGCAAAGACCCCAGGGCGCAAGGCTGCGGCGAAGGTCGCTGCGAAGCCCTCTGCGAAGGTCGCTGCGAAGCCCTCTGCTAAGATTGTCAAGAAAGCTGCTGCAAAGCCTGCCAAGAAGGCTGTGGCCAAGAAAGCGGTAGTCAAGAAAGCCGCAGTCAAGAAAGCCGCAGTCAAGAAGGTCGTGGCCAAGAAGGCCCCCGCCAAGGCCGTCAAGAAGGTCGCCAAGCGCTGATAAGGAAATGCATCCTGAAGGGCCCCCGCTGCTGCGGGGGCTTTTTTTATCCTTGCACTGCGTCAGCGGAGAACAGGCGATCGTGAAAATGCTGCTTCCGTTTGGCCGAAGCCAGCATGCCCTGACCCTGATCCCTGTCAGAATTCAAAGGGTCGGCGGTTGTCGGCGAGGCGGCGCGAGAGGTAGTCCCGGTCGAGGCCGAGGTCGGCCACGAAAGAGCGCATTAGCTCCACCGGGA
>JBMOIK010000601.1:0-2012 GCA_049317365.1 Rectinemataceae bacterium
TGGGGCTTGCCCCCCGGTGCCGCGGAGTCGGCACCAATATTATGGGGCTTGCCCCCCGGTGCCGCGGAGTCGGCACCAATATTTACAGACTCGACGTATTTCCCGATCCACAGGGCGAAGACAATGCCTCCGCTCTCGACGACGATGAGGTTCTTCGGAGCCACGGTCGGCGGGATCGCCTCCGGTTCCCCGGGTTTCTGGTCAAGAAGGGCCTGGATATCGAAAACAGGACAGAGTTTCTTGCGGAAGTCGAAGAAGCCGAGGAAGCCCTTGACCTGGACCGGGGCCGGGATCAGCAGGGCCCCATGGATCACTTCACGGACCTCTTCGATGGGAATTCCGTAATGGAAGCCATCCTTCTGGAAGATGGTGAGGTGGGGACCGCTGGTCACGGGCGGGGCTGCCTACAGCTCAAGGTCGGGAGCGCCCCTGACACGGGACGCAGTGCGAAGCAGGCCATGCCTGACCCTGGCTTTCGGCTCCTTCGCTGCCCGTACGCCGGCCGACTCCTTCCCAGTTGCGGCTGCGGAGCCGCGCGGCACCTTGAAGAAGTCCATGGTCTGCCTGAGCTCCTCCATCTGGGCGAGGGACTGCTCGGAGACTGCAGCCAGCTCCTCGGAAACTGCGGCATTTTTCTGGACGTCCTCGTCGAGGAGCTGGATCGCGCTGTTGATCTGGCTGGCACCGGCGTTCTGTTCGGCCGAGGAGTCGGAGATCCGCTGGACCATGTCCGCGGTCTTCTGGATGTCGGGAGTCAGCCTGAGCAGCTTCTGTCCCGCGACCTCCGAGGTCTGCATGCTGGCCAGCGCAAGGCTGGTGATCTCGATGGCAGCAGCCTGGGTCCGCTCCGCCAGCTTCTGGACCTCCGAGGCCACGACCGCGAAGCCCCTGCCCTGCTCTCCCGCCCGCGCGGCCTCGATGGCAGCGTTGATCGCCAGGAGGTTGGTCTGGCCGGCGATCTCCTGGATCACGGAGATCTTCGTAGCTATTTCCTTCATGGCCTTGACGGTGTTGGCCACCGACTCGCCGGTGTCCTTGGTGTTCAGGGCTGCCTGGATCGCGAGTTTCTCGGTGCTGGATGCATTTTCCATGTTGCTGTGTATGGTCGCCGAGAACTCCACGATCGAGGCCGCGATTTCCTCCAGCGATGCCGCCTGGGAGCTCGTGCTCATCGAAAGCGACTGTGCCGAGGAGCTGATCTGCTTCGAACCCTCGGCGAGGTAGTCGACCGAGGCGGCCACCTTGGCGATGACCTCGGAGATGGAATCCCTCATGCGGAGGAGGGAGCTGCCCAGCTCGTCCCGCTCACCGGCCAGGTTGATCTCGACGTCCATCGTACCTTCGGAGAGCTTCCCGAGGACCTGGGCCTGGGCACGGAGCGAGCGGACCATGTCCTGCACGCAGGCGTAGATGCCCTCGGCTCGCCGGACGTCGTTGAACTCGATGTCGAATTCCCCCCGGGAGACCTTCCGCACGAGGGCGGATATGGCCTCCGGCTCCCCGCCGATGGTCCTCGTGATCGAGGTAGCCACCAGCCAGGTGACCAGGATGATGGCCAGGATGGCCAGAAGGGCCACGATGAGGTAGGTGAGCATCATGGCATCCAGGGGAGCGGTCAGGAGGGCATTGTCCTCGAGCACGCAGACCGTCCAGCCGTTCACCGGGAGGCTGCGGTACGAGTAGCGATAGGTGGAATTGCCCAGGGGAAGGAGGCCGGAACCCGAGGGTTTCCCGAGGATTCCTTCCAATTGGGCCTTGTTCCGGCCGTTTTCCCAGGTACTGATCTTCTTGCCCACCAGCTCGCCCTGCGTGTGGCCGATGACCGTCCCCGTCTCGTCGGTGATGAAGATCATGCCATGCTTGAGGCCTCCCGAGAAGCGGTCCATGATGTCCGCAACGAGGGACTTGAGGAGGAGGTCGATGCCCAGCACGCCGACCACCCTTCCCTTGGTCCTGACCGTGGCCACGATGGAGACGACCATTGTCTTGGTGGCCTCGTCCTGGTAGAGCTT
>JBMOIK010000602.1:0-1987 GCA_049317365.1 Rectinemataceae bacterium
AGGGCCGACAAGAGGGCGAAGGCGACACCGCGCCCCCGATGGCTATTGGGGGCCTCAGCCCCCATCGTGGCTGTCGAAGACCGTCTTCCCGAGTTCTGTGTTCCCAGTCTTCACCGCCGCGCGTGCCTTTGCCACATCCTGCTTCGCCCGGGCGATCGAGGTCCAGGTCCAGCCACCGTCGGAACCAGGCTCGCCGCCATCTGCAGCCGCGAGCTCCGTCACGATGCGGTCGCGCGCGCCCTTGTCGGCGGGGCGTGCCGCATCGAGCGAGGGTGCAACAGCCTCCGGCTGGAAGCCGATGGGTTTGTCGAGGATCGCCGGGTAGACGAAGCGCCGGAGGTTCTCGACCTTGATGGCCTCGTTCCGCCGCTTCAGTCGGATGTTGCGCAGGGCCGGGATTCCGTAGAACAGGAGTCCAAAAGTCACGGGAACCACGCCAAGCCCTATTCCCAGTGCGAGCGAAGGGTTCGGCAGGTCGAAGAACATCTTCGCCAGCCCCGCCGTGATCAGGTAGAGATAGTCCCAACCGGCCTGCACGACCTCACGCCCGCGGTAGATCACGGTCTTCACGTGATGGGGAAGGATCGCGCCTGCGATGAAATAGGAACCAAATGCGATATTCACGAGATTGATGATCCCGAACCAGGAGTTCATCTTGCCCTTGTTGGCGGAGAAGACCTCGGTCTTCTTGAGAGGAATGGACTGGCCGAAGGTCCCGTCCGAGCGGTCCGCGCGGCGAAGGAGCTCCGGAAAGGCGAAAAGCACGGTTCCGGCTTCGGAAACCTCGGGGTTGCCCTTGAAATCCGAGAGGTAGCGGTTGATGCGAAGCTCGGCCTCGAGGGGCGACAGGCCAGTGAGGGCACGGAACTCCGGCATGGTGAGGAGGCCCTTGTTGGCCTGGAGGAAGGCTACGACCGTCTTCCTCTCCGTTTCATCCCAATCGGCGTTAGGATCGGGTTCCCCGAACACGAAGGAGAAGATCGCCTTGTGGAGGGGCCTCCCCTCCCGGCGTTTCTGCGCCTTCTGTTCATGCTCCCTCTGCCGCTGCCGCGGGTCCTTGAAGAGCTCCGAGTAGAACCAGATGTCGAAGATCATGCCGATGACGCGCCCGGAGAGGAAAAGCCCGATCGCCCCGCCACCCTCGTCCCCGTCACTGTCTCCCCTGCCAGCCGTCTTCATGGCTATCGAGGCCAGCAGGGCCACGAGTGCGAGGAGGATGAAGAGGGCGAAGTAGCCGATGAGCATGACCGCTATCCAGGCCTTGAAAAGGAAGGTAGATACTGTGACGGCAGCCTTCCTGAAGCCCTTCAAGAACCGTCGCAAGCCCGGACCGAAGCCGCGGAGCCTGCTCTTCATGCCCTCGGGGAAGGACCACAGGATCTCGCCCGATTCGGTGACGCGGAGCCGCGCGCCATACTCGTCGGAAATGGACGGGAGCTCAGAGACGACTCGGTCGACGGGAAGTCCGGTCGCCGCCACGAGGTCGGCCGTGGTCGCCGCGTTCTTGCGGCGGCGTAACTCCTCGATCAGGCGATCGCGGAGGGCTTCGTCGGAACCGCTGACTGCAGTCACAGGTGCTGCCATGGGAGAAACCTCCGGAAGTCTGGGCTACTTTCCCCTGATATGGGAAAGCGCCATTTCGTACAGTTTGCCATATTCCACCGCACTTTTGTCCCAGGAGAACTCCCGGGACATGGCGCGGTCACGCATGAGCCTGATGTGCTGGGGCTTGTTGTACCAAGCCCAGATCGCCCAACCTGTCGTATCGAAGACCGAGCCAGGCGTCAGGACATCGAACATGAAGCCCGTGCCGCTTCCTGAGCCTTCATCATAGTTCTCGACGGTGTCCGCGAGTCCTCCGGTGCGGCGCACTATCGGGAGGGTGCCGTAGCGCAGGGCATAGAGTTGTGTGAGGCCGCAGGGCTCGTAGTGGCTCGGCATGAGGAGGAAATCCGAACCGGCGATGAGGAGATGGGCGAGGTCGTTG
>JBMOIK010000603.1:0-1986 GCA_049317365.1 Rectinemataceae bacterium
GATTTTCCGGCACCATTTTCCGGCACCATTTTCCCGACACCGCCTAGCGGGCCGCTGCTTCATACCAATTACGATAGATCCTGGCGCCCTCCGCGAAGCGTGCGGGCGGCAGGATGAGGCCAGCCGTAAAGGCCGCCTCCCTTTCCATGTCGAAAAAATGCCCGGGCTGGCTGTAGAGCCCGGCCTCGGTCAGGAGATGGAGGGCAAGGTCCTCCTCGCCCGCATACCTCGGCGATTCCACGATCGCCGTCCAGCCACCCTCGCAACGATACACTCGATGGGGGGATCCGGGGAACTCCAGTTCGCCGCGAAGCATCGAGAGATTTGCCCGGAGCCGCGCTCCCATCGTATGCGCAAAGCGGGGCCCGGCTGCAAGGAGGGCAGGGAGGGCATTCATCACGGGGGTGCCGGCCGACAAAAAGGTGTCGGCGATGGTCTCGAGTCCCTCGAGGGCTTCCTGGAGGAGGTCCTGCGGCCCCGAGGCGGCAATCCATCCGAGCTTGAGCTGGGGCAGGCCCAGGCGCTTGGAAAGCCCGTCAAGGACAAAGGTGAGGGCAGCCTCCTCACCGATAAAGCTCTTCCCCTTGCCTTCCACGGGAAAACCGAGAAAAACCTCGTCCACGATCAGGGCGAGGCCCTCCCGCTCGGCAATTTCGACAAAGCGCCGCCGCTCCTCCCCGCTTATGAAGGAACCCGTCGGGTTGTTGGGATTGATGAGGATGATGGCCTTCACGCGCCCAGTGCTGCTGCGCCCCTGACCGCTGCCACCCCTGATTGCCGCTTCCACCGAGTCGAAATCGACCTTCCAGCCCGCGGGGTGGAGGTACTCCAGCCGCCAGGGCCGGGCTTCCACGCCCTCGAGGCCGGCAAGGAAATCGAAGAGCGGGTAGCCCGGCTTCGGCACAAGAACAGCGTCACCGGGGTCGCAGAGTAGCTTGAATAGCCAGGAGTAGGCCTCCGAGCTTGAGGCTGCGAGGAAATAGCGTGAGGCGTCTATGGCACCGTTAGCGCCGGATAGCTGGCCGTGAGCGGCGAGGGCTTCCCGTGCGCGAAGCAAGCCTCGGGGATCGGGCTCGTAGCGAAGGTTGGCCGCCTCATTAAAGAGAGGTGCCAGTTCCGGCTCCTCATAGCCCTCGAGGGGGAGCACTCGTCGGGGATTGCTCTCGGACCAATTGAGGGGCATCTGTCCACCGGCCTGGAGGGAGGCCCGGGCGATGCTCAGCGCGTTGGCCGGCTCTGGCCAGCGGAGACGGCTGGAAAAGGCAGGATGCACGCGCTGGAGTATAGCCCTGAGGCAGAACAAGGTCGATACGGCCTGAGGCGCTTGTAGGCGAGACATGACAGTCGATTCACCCGACAAGGGTCAAACCATCGGGCTTGTCATGCGGCCGCGAATTTTTGACAGATGGCACCAAGAGGGCTATGTTTGGATATAGGTCGTTTCAAGAGTCAGCCTTAAGGAGGTAGACAACGAACGATCAGCTTCAATCCCAGGTGCCCTCGTTCCTGTTTGCCACAGCCTTGGCACTGCTGCTCTTCGGCGGCTTCATCAATCGCCGCACGCGCTTGACCCTACGCTCATGGTGGAGCGGGCTCGATTTCCGGCCTGTCGGCATATGCCGCGATCCGGAACTCCTGCCCTGAAAGGAGGCTGGAATGGCACAAAGTTTGCCCTCCATCGATCTCACAGACAGCCCCACGGGCTGTTGTCCGCGTTTCGATCCTGTCCCTTGGGATGGAGGGGAGTTCTCCCTCGAGGGCCTGCATTTCATCAAGGCCCAGACGCGCAGCTTTCTCTTCATGCCCCTGGACATGACCAGGGTCATGACGGAGACCCAGAAAGCCATCGATGCTGCGGGCGCCGCGCCGAAAGACCGCTACCTCATGCTCTCGAGGGACCTCTCTCCCTGGAAATGCGAACACTATTTCCTTGTCGAAGGGGAGGTGGCGGGTTTCGAGACAAAGGAACTCCCCGGCATTTTCCTG
>JBMOIK010000604.1:0-1973 GCA_049317365.1 Rectinemataceae bacterium
GGTCCCGTAGCTGAATATGCCCAGGAGTGTGCCCCCCGCGCCGATCATGAAGCCCGTGCGGCTCTTGGGTTCGATGCTGCCCTCAAGAAAGCCGGCCAAGGAAGCGACGGGCGAGGAAAACAGGGGCATGAGTGCATCGACACCTATTACGGTGACAGAGGCGGGCTTGGTCGTTCCATAGAGGCCCGGGTTGAGGTCGGTGACCACGCTTGTGCCGACCGACAGGCCTTTCAGCAGGGGATTCTCCATGAAGACCAGGGGCCTGCCCAGGATATGGAGGCCGACAACGTCGAAGCGCGCAAGGTTATTGACGACGAGCTCCATGCCCAGGTAGGGGAAGTTGAACATCGTGCCGTCAAGGCCGAAATCCACGCCGGAAATCCTTGTCTGGGGGAAATTGCTCATGTTGGAAAAATTGCCCATGACGAAGCCGTTGCCGAGCGTGAAATCCGGGATCGATCCGACCTTCACGAAGAGGGGATCCGTACCCTTGAGCCCATAGCGGACGTACATCAGCTTGGGAATGTAGAGCGCAAGCCAGTCAGTGAAAGTCGGACTCGTGTTGGTCGGCGCCCAGTCTCCCAGATACAGGACAAAGGGCTCGTTGTTGTAGCGCACGGGATCGGGATAGATCTGGAAGTGGAAGGTGAGATTGACCCCGACGCCGAACTTGCCGAAAGCGAGATCGGGCTGGAAGCCCAGGATCGTCCAGGACTCGGGCGTGTTGCCCGATCCGGTCAGCAGCACCTCGGTTCCGAGGTTTACGCCCGCCTTGAATGGCTGTGTGGGCTGATCCGACTGCCCCCAGGCAAGCGTTCCCAGGAACATTGACGCAAGCAAGAATAGCGCAGCGTGTTTCTTCATCGAGGCTTCTCCTCCTTGAAAGATTCGTTTCGAGTCTACTGCTGACAGGACCAGTATACAACCCTGTTATTAAAAAACACCGTATTGCTCCTGAACTTCCAGGTCTGTCCACTCAGCCTTTCGATAAAAAGTTATGCGATGCAGAGGTGATCCGCCAGGTTCTGCGGATCCTGCGGTCGCGGAAATCCGGGGGCAGACAGCTTTCTGAAAGATCCTCATCGAGCCCTGCAAAAAGCAAGGAGTCCCATTTGAGTTTTCTCGAATTGCTCGAGAAGAGGAGTGTGCCTTCCCCGGCAAGCACGCCCTGGCAGGAAGCAAGCAATTCAGGCCAGTCGCGGTTCACGTCGAAGTCCCTCTCGGTGGCGCTCGAGTTGGAGAAGGTTGGCGGATCGGCTATGACGAGGTCCCAGGTCCTGCCCGAGTCCTTCGCCCGCGAAAGAAATGCCCGGACATCCGAGCGGACAAGGGGGAAGGCCGGTCCCTTGAAGCCGTTGAGGTCAAGGTTGCGGCGTGCCCAGGCCAGGTAGGTGTTCGAGAGATCGACCGAGGTGACCTCCCGGGCTCCTCCTGCAGCAGCGTAGACCGAGAAACTCGCCGTGTAGCAAAAGAGGTTGAGCACCCGGAGCCCGCCTGAGGCCGCCTCGACGAGGCCCCGCGTCGGCCGGTGATCCAGGAAGAGCCCCGTGTCGAGGTAGTCCGAGAGGTTCACTATGAAGCGGTGGCCCCCCTCAGTTATGACGCGCTCTGCATGGCCCGAACCGAGCCGCTCGTATTGGGCTAGCCCGCGTTGGCGCCTCCGTTGCTTCGTAAAGGTGAGTTCCGCTTCGACGCCAAGGCAGTCGGCGACTGTCTGGGCCATCAGGGCAAGCCACTGCTCTTCGAGTTCGGGATCCTTTTCGTAGGGACGTTCGTAGAGCGCGATGAGGAGACAGTCTCGCTGTCCGGCCTCAAGGAGGCATCCCGTTCCATCGAGCTCGCCTGTGTTCCGGAAGAGGTCTATGGCCAGAGGTATCTCGGGGATGTCCTTGTCATAGACGCGGAAGGCTGAAATGCCAGCGTTGCGGGCCCACTTCCTCTGGTGCTTCTCGTTTTTCGTGACGCGGTTCCGG
>JBMOIK010000605.1:0-1972 GCA_049317365.1 Rectinemataceae bacterium
CTCGGCGATGAGGTATTCCTGACAGGGACGCCAGTCATCAGGATGCGCGTCATGGAAGGCGATGACAGCCTTCGCGACGCCTGAATACAAGCAATTGCTATCAAGCTGGCCCAGGCCTGCCTCGACGACATCGAGGAGGGCCCTCTCCTTTTCCTTTGGTCCGAGGCCGGCGACAGCCTCATGGGAAAACGCGGCCGCGATGCAGGCTGCGATGAAGCGCGCACCGTTCGTCCCCTCTCCGTCGTGGGAGACGCTCGCCGCAGTGGCCGCATGGCCGGCGGCTTCCCGCGGGCGGCCTGGCCAGACGAGACCCCAGGTATCTATGAAGATCTGTCCACCGATCTGCTCGGCCACGGTCGCGCCGTTCCGTGCGATCGAGCCGGACTCGGGGGCCGGGATGCCGGCCTTGAGGTTGAGGTAGGCCGTGTGCTCGGTACTGATACCGTAGCCTCCCCACCAGAACATGCCCCGTCCCTCGCGGGCGTAGTCGAGCCAGGCCCTGCCGACGTCGTTGGCCTCGAGGGGCTTGGTGGGATCCCCGTCCAGCAGCGGCCGGATGAAAAAACAGGGACCATTGGCATCGTCATCGGCGGCGAAGTTGCGGAAGGGTTTCAGATAGGAAGTCACTTCCCCATAGATCTCGCGTATCCGTCCGTAGGTCCAGATGGCAGGTTCCACCGGCGCGCCGAGCCTGATGCCCACGTTCTTGCCGATGAAGCCCGCATAGAGGCGATCGAGATAGTCCTTTGGAATTGCTGCCATTCTGACTCCAGATGAAGGGGATACGGAAAGCGGGAAAAATATTCCTTTCCCGCCCTCCCCCCTTGGTATTACTTGAGCACCGTCTGCGCGTACTTGGTCACGTCGATGCCGCCGGCCTTGTTCCACTTGTCGACGAACTCGTCGAAGGCGGAAACCGGTTTCTTGCCCGTGACGATGTCGGCGCAATATTCCTTGTAGAGGTTGACCATCTGGTCCCAATTGGTCACGAATTGCTCGGGAACCAGGAAGGTGTGGTCGCTGAGCATGTATTTCTTGGCGAGGGCCGCCGCGTCGAGGGCGGACTGGTTCATGATGGGCCGGGAGAGGGGCTTGTCGGCCTTGAATCCGTTGAGCGAGTCGCCGAACCATCCAATTGGCCATTCCGAGTACTTGTCGGTCAGGACGTAGGTCTTGCCGTCATCGTTGTGGTGGATGCCCGGGATTCCGAGCTTGGCGAGCTTCAAGCCCGCTGGGCTCCACATGAAATCGAGGATGGCAAAGGCTTCCTTCTTGACCTTGGAAGTCGAGGCGATGGCCAGACCACGGGGTTCCTTCGTGACATCCACAAAGGGGGTGAGGCCCTGGGCCCTGCCCTTGGCGGGAGGCAGGGCGATGATGTCCGTGCCCTGGGCCTTCATCATCTTGTTGGCATAGACGTCGAGGCTGCCAGGGGCAACGCCGGGAACGATACCCGCCTTGCCTTCGTAGAAGACCTGCTCCTTTGTGTCCCAGGCCTTGGTCAGGTATTCCGGATCGAGGAGGCCTTCCTTGTAGAGCTTGGCGTAGAACTCGAGCTTGGTCTTCTCGAAGGCCGAGGTCCTCGAGTAGAACCACTTCCCGTCGGAGCCCTTCAGCCAGGTTGAGGTGATGCCGAAGGAGGCGTCGAAGATCGCGTCGAGCTCCTCGACCCCGTTGGTCTTGCCGGTGATGCTGATGCCGAATTTGGTGCCCTTCTTGGCAACCAGATCCTTGAAAAGGGCATAATAGGTATCGACGGTCGGATTTGCCTGGACGGTCTTGGCCGAGGGCAGGGAATCGAACCAGTCCTTCCTCATGACCGGAGCGCGGACGCGGGGTGGGGCGATCCACAAAAGGTAGGGATAGCTGGCCATGCGCAGCTTGCTGTGTTCGTCCATGAGGCCCTTGACGTATTTCGAGTTGGCGACATAGGGAGTCAGGTCCTCGAGCGCACCCTGGATGGCGAGCTTGT
>JBMOIK010000606.1:0-1966 GCA_049317365.1 Rectinemataceae bacterium
CAACGCGCGTGTAGTCCTCGAACTCCCCGAGGAGGCGGTCAAGATAGCGGCGCTCCTCGACGCCATAGGCAA
Organism: Rectinemataceae bacterium; assembly: GCA_049317365.1. Lineage (GTDB taxonomy): Bacteria > Spirochaetota > Spirochaetia > Treponematales > Rectinemataceae > CAIJMU01. Next base: position 73 of record JBMOIK010000606.1, read on the forward strand.
AGCGCCAGGGAAACTCGAAGAGGATGGCCGCAAGCCTTCCGGCCCGTGCCAGGGGCGCGATCCCGGCGCGGAACTCTGCGGCCCCCTCTGCCAGCTTCGCCGCCTCGATCTCGTGCGTGAGGCTCCGGTGGGCCTTGATGGAAAAGTCGAGGCCCGGAGCGGCCACTCGATCCATCAGCGCCGCAAGGTTGGCCGCCTTGGGCATGCCGTAGTAACTGAAGTTGAGTTCCAGCGTCGAAAAGGCCCGTCCGTAGGCTGCCGGAAACTCGCTGCGGGGCAGGGCCTCGGGATAGAGCACCCCCTTCCACTCAGGATAGTCAAAGCCCGAGGTGCCTATCCTGAGGTCGATCCCCGCCTCAATCTGTGCCGCCATGAGCCATTTATACTACACATGCGTTGGGTATGCAAGCATCAAGAAGGGCCAAGCGGGCAGGGCGTCCCCGCCCCCCTGCGACCCTGAGCGTCACTACATGCTGCCGCCCGAGGATCGCCTCGTGGGTGCCCAGCTCGAGCGCTACATCAAGAATCAGCTCTACTGGGTCCTCCACGCGCCCAGGCAGTCCGGGAAGACAACCTTTCTCCAGTCCTGGATGCGAAAGATCAATGCCTCGGACGAGGCTATCTCCTGCTATGTGAGTGTCGAACGCTGCCAGGAAGTGCCACTGGCCGCCGATGCGATGCCCGCGATCTGCTCCGCCATCCGGGAGTACGCCAAGCACTTCCTGGGCGAGGCATTGGTTCCACCCCTTCCCCAGACAGACCCTTCGAGCATGCTGTCGGCCATCATGATTGCCTGGTCAGGTCTGGTCGCATCCAAGCCCCTCGTGGTGCTCTTCGACGAGGTGGACGTATTGCAGGACCAGGCCCTCGTGGGCTTCCTCCGCCAGATCCGCGGAGGCTTCGCGATGCGGGGCATTGGTCAGTTTCCCGTCAGTGTAGCCCTGGTCGGCATGCGGGATCTCCGTGATTACCTCATCAAAAGCAAGGATGGTGAGGACCTCAATCCGGGGAGTCCCTTCAATATCAAGCAGGACTCGGCCCAGCTGAGCAACTTCGCACTGGATGACATCCCGACCTTCAGAGGCTATTAGAACCCACCGTGGCTGAAGGGAATCAGGGCAAAGGCTGAATGCCGCTTTCTTGACACCATCCTCGAATACCATGAGAGTACAGTCATGTCTGATGACTCAAGGCTGTATTCCGATCGTGAAGTTGCACTCATCGTCAAGACAGCACTTGACATCGAACGCAAGGGAAAGACAAGAGCCGTTGATGGCCTCCTGCTTTCGGAAATCGAAGAGATTGCACGAGAGACAGGCATTTCCGTCGAACACATCCGGATTGCTGTCGCCGGAATCGCGGAACGCGGAAAGCAGAGCGGAACGAGGCTCCTCTTGGGCAGCGATGTTTCATTCGAGCGGATCGACATTCTACCCCAAGCATTGAATCAGGATGAACTGGAGCGCCTCAATAAGTCCCTTCCCACCCTGACCGTTTTATCGGAATCGAGCGTCGTCGACAGCGGCACGATTTCGTGGAGGCGAGGGATCCTGAAATCCTTACTCGACGGATTTCCGTTGAGCCTGTCCGTGAGGCAAGGAAAGCGTGGCACGGAGATTGAGGCGTCCTGCAGCCTGAAATCGATGGCGTTGGCACTTTTCGCGGTATCAAGCGGACTGGGCGTTATTGTTGGGCTGAAAGTCGCGGTGTTCGCCATGCTGATAATTGGCATTGGAAATCTAAGCATCCCGATGAGCGTACTATTTCTTGCACTCGGCGGTCTCGTAGGCTTAGGTGGCTTCTGGTTCCTTGCCCGAGTCGCATTCCGCGCCTTTGTAAAGCGGAGCCGCGCCAAAGTCGCGACAATCGTCGACAAGATCAAGACGGCTATCCG
>JBMOIK010000607.1:0-1966 GCA_049317365.1 Rectinemataceae bacterium
GTCTGTCCCCCTCCTTGAATCCTATTACCGTCAACTCAGGAAGGCCCTCGGTGAGGTCGTGGGAGCTCCCGGTTTCGCTGCTCTGAGCAAGGCCATCACCGCCTTCCGTTCGCAGTTCCTCGTCGATTCGGCCTGGAGCGAATCCGAACGCCGCGTTGTCGAGCGTGCCATGGCTGAACTCGACTCTCTGGCGACTGCCGAGGCTACCTACGCCGACGGCGTCCGCCTCCCCTCCCCCTTCGGCCTCTTCTGCGCGACCCTCGACTCCGAAACCTATGTGCCCCAGGTTCGGGGCGGCTTCGTACCCGTCTATCCCTGGCGGGTGTCAGCCCTCCTCCCCTTCAGGTACCACTTCCTTCTCGGATGTGGTCAGGAAGCGGTGGAGGTGCGCTACGGAAATTGGCCCTTCCTGCGGGACGATCTCCGCGAAGGGATCGGGGCGGGGGCCCAGGACGCCACCGGCGATTTCCTCACGGCCTACCTCCATTCAGGCCAGACCGTGATCCCCTGCCACGCCGAAAGCGATCTTTCTGGCTGGAGCGCTGCCCATCCCTTCTTCGGATTCGGAGCCGGTCCCGAGGTCGACCTTGCCGAAGCGCCGCAGGAATCTCCCAGCCCCCTCGCCGGCGAAGCCAGGGCATGGAAGTCGGGTGTGAGCCCACAGATGCCGAGCCGCCTCCTCAAGGCCCAGATTTCCGGCTTCCAGCGCGCCCTCTCGATCGACCACAGACCGGCGGATGGCTTCGAGGACCTCAGGGGGATTTCGCGCCAGCTCATCCTGGACAGGTCGAGCAGCGACGCAGGGAAGCTGAGGCTTTCATCCACGACCGTGGACGGCTACCGTGACTGTCCCTTCCACTGGCTCCTCGCCGGCGGACTCAGAATCCAGGAAACAGTGCGTGGCCTGGAATTCTTCGATGACCGCCTGGCTGGAACCATGGCCCACACGGCTATCGAATGGCTTTCTGGGAAAATGCGGGAGTTCGGCCCCATCGATCCAGCCTGGGCGGCTGCCTACGCGTCATTGGCCAAAGAGGCGCCCCTGGCCGTCTTGCCAGAGTTCATCAAGAAGCATGGAGCCTTCCTCGAGCCCATGTTCTCGGCCTGGGCCCCCCTGCTCGCGAGCAGGCTAACACTCCTCGTGAACGACCTCCTCGACGATCCGGGCTGGGAACTCGGCAGCCTCGAGCTGGCCCTGTCCCTGGATCTGCCCCACCTGGATGCGGTCCTGGAGGGCCGGCTCGACAGGCTTGGCCGCCGGGGGCAGGAGTATGCCATCGTCGATTACAAAAAAAAGAACCTGCCGAAAAAGAAGGAACTCCTGGTCGCGGCGGCCGCGGAGGGCCAGGCTTCCGCAGAGGGCCAGGCTTTCGCAGAGGGCCAGGCTTTCGCAGGGAGACAGACACCCTCCGAGGCCGAGGATTCGGACGAGTCGGGGATGGAAGTGTCTGTCCCTGCCGGGGAACTCCCGAAATCACAGATGGCGGCCTATATGCGCCTCGCTGCAGCGGAGGACAGAAGGGTGACACGGGCTTCCTACTGGTCCATCGAGGGAGCCACGGAGCTCCGGGTTGTCGGCCAGGGGGGGCTCCGCCCCGTGGACGGCTATGAGATGGAGTGCGCTGCCTTCGACCGGGCCCTCGCTGAAACTGCCGCGGGACTCCGGAATGGACACTTCGCCTGGGCAGCGCCTGGATCCCCTGCGTGCAAAAACTGCGGCTTCAAGGCTGTCTGCCGCAGCCACTTTTCGGCCGGCTGACGGCAGCAATGAGGTGAGCAGCATGGCTGGAATCTTCGACCGACTCGACCCCGACCAGGGCGCAGCGGTACGCCTCCGGGCCAACGCCACCGTCTCGGCTGGCGCGGGCTCGGGCAAGACTACGGTCCTCGCGGCGCGCTACCTCGACCTCCTCTTCTCCTCGAAAGCCGAGCTCCGCTCCATCCTCTGCCTCACCTTCACGAGGAA
>JBMOIK010000608.1:0-1952 GCA_049317365.1 Rectinemataceae bacterium
TCATGTACCGGTGGGGAGACGGCATCGACACCGACACCGATGCGGCCATCTTCTGGCTGCGCCGGTCAGCGGAGAAGAACGACGCGGAGGCCCAACTGGCGCTGGGCATGATCTACCTCGATCGGCCCGACCACGACCCGTTCGTCCTCGACGGCGAAGCCATGCAGCTGGTGCGGACCCTGAGGGACCAGACCGCGCTGGCCTGGAACGAGGCTGGCGGGATCTCGGCCCTCTCCGAACTCTGGCTCCTCGCCTCCGATCCCCAGGCCGGGATCAGGACAGAGGCGGCCGGCAAGAACGCCCTCTATCTCCAGGCCGGCTACGTGGTCAATCCCGTCCATCGCGCGCGCAACTTCGCCATCCTCGAAGAGAAGGGACTCAACGCCCTTGTGATCGACCTCAAGGACGACTACGGCAGGCTCCGCTATGCGCCCCTCGACCCCCTCGTCAAATCCCTCGGCCGCAGATCGAACCCCATGGACATAGAGACTGTCGCCAGGGAAGCCAAGGACCGGGGCGTCTGGCTCGTTGCGCGCATCCCGGTCTTCAAGGACGAGGCCCTCACCAAGGCCTTGGGGGGCAAGTACGCCGTCTGGGACTCGGTCAACAAGATGGCCTGGCAGGGCTGGCGCACGGAAAAAAAGGAGGCGACGCAGCCCGTCGCGCCCTCGATCCCCCCCTCCTTCGGCCCTCCGGGAAGCCAGTTCCAGAACCCCCCGCCACTGCAGTCGGCGACGCCACCTGCCGCGGCGCAGCCGGCCACCGAGCGCGTCCTCTACGGCAAGCGCTGGGTCGATCCCTACAGCGAGGAGGTCTGGGCCTACAACGTCGCCATCGCCAACGAGATCATCGCGAGGGGCTTCGACGAGGTCCAGTTCGACTACATCCGCTTCCCCACCGACGGCGAGAACCTCGGCGACGCCAGCTATCGCTGGCGCGACCCGGGCATGGACAAGGAGAGCGCCATCGCCTCCTTCCTGGCCTTCGCCCGGGAGCGCATCCAGGCGCCCATCAGCATCGACATCTACGGCGCCAACGGCTGGTACCGCTCGGGCGCCCGGACCGGCCAGGACGTGGAGCTCATCGCGCGCTACGTGGACATCATCTGCCCCATGCTCTATCCCTCGCACTTCGAGCAGGGCTTCCTCGGCCAGGCCCCGGCCGTCGAGCGACCCCTGCGGATCTACCGCCTCGGATCGCTCAGGAACGCGAGGATAGCGCGCGACCGCGTGATCGTCCGGCCCTACGTCCAGGCCTTCTACATGAACGTGAGCTACGACCGCGCCTTCTACAACGCCGACTACGTCACCCGCGAGGTGCAGGGCGTCCTCGAGGGCCAGAACCTCGGCATGACCTTCTGGAACAACGTGGACCGCTACGACGAGGTGCCCTATTTCTCCCGCTCGCCTTCGGGCGCCCTCGTCGTCCGCTCCGCGTCGGCTTCGCCCGCCACGCCCGCCTCGGCTTCCGCGTCGATCGCGGAGACGGTGCCGCTTTCCCCTGCCGGCCTTGCCCCCCTCGCTCCGGCGGAAGCCTCCATCGACGAGTCGCTGCTGAACTAGGAAGGACAGGGAAAAGGCGGGGAGCCGGCGACGCCGACCCCCCGCCTGGGATGCAAGACCTGCGATGGCGCGCGGCCCAGCCTTGCCGCGTCCGGCGCGCCATCAAAAGTCGCCTAACGTGCTGCCTTCGCCCCCTTGGCGACGAAGCTGATCCAGGCGGCCCGAATGACGAACCACAGCAGCAGCAAAGCCCCGATCCCGAAGACGACATCGGGCACCATGCGCATAAGGCTCGTGGTCTTGATGAAGGGGCTCGCGGCGATCTCGGGACTCCGCGCGAACCACAGTCCCTTGGAGACCGCCCAGTAGAGCTGGTAGAAGCCCTGCGGTATCAGCGTGATCACCGTCATCGCTGCCAGGCCACCGTTCAGCAGCCAGAAGGACCACTTG
>JBMOIK010000609.1:0-1949 GCA_049317365.1 Rectinemataceae bacterium
GCTTGCTCGGCCTTCTGACCACGAGGTCCGAGGACGATGAAAGCATAGGAATATGCGGGAAGCTGTGTTAGGGACTCGTCCGATTCATGGATCCGGTATTTGCGGATGGTTTTCTTCTTTCCCCAGGCGAAGATCAGGTCTTCCTCCACTGGAACCTCGTTGAGCAGGATGTGGCGGGACCGAAGTCCGTTCTCCGGCGATATGACGAAGCATTCCCGGGGACAGCCCTCGAAAGTGACGCGCGCGGGGCGGTCTCGCAGGTTGATCAAGAGAAGACAGCTCGAGTCTTCGCCTGAGGCCGAAGAGTGGCGGTAGACGCGAAGGCGTCTGTCGGGGCCGACGACTTCGGGCGCCCGGAAAACCTCGTTTCCCATCAGGCGCTTCCACAGGAAGGTCGCGTAGTAATCCGGCCGCGGCTCAAAGCTTGTCTGGTCGAGAAGGCCATAGTCCGCCCCTGCGAGGGACTGGCGGAACACGCGGCTGGTGCCTTCACGTGCCAGCAACCCCAATTGGTCGAGCCACCATAGGGATGAGCAGTGTGTATTGGACAGGCCGGGTTCGCCTCCATAGAGGGCGTGCCCGGTTTCCGTCATCCATATTTCCCGCCCGTCGGCGAGCAAGCGAAGGGAACGTGCGCGCTTCTTGACGCTGTCGAGGCGGCGCGGAACCAGAAGGCGGCCTTCGGTGGCTCGACGATCGGCGATCCTCCCTCTGCTTGATTGTTGCGGGTAGTAATGCCAGCTCAGTATATCCGTGGGCATGAGGGCGCCACTCCGGGCGAAGGTAGGCAGTATGGGATTGGGTTCGCCGATCACCGGCCACACGGATGAGCCCGGTCCAACCGCCCTCGCGCCGGGATGAAGCTCATGAACCAAGCGGGAGAAGACAGCGAAATCCTCGGCGTAACGGGATCCGCTCACACGATTCCGAAAGCCGTGCACAAAAGGAAAACCGTTCACCTCATTGCCCAGCTCCCATGCGGTGACGGGAAGGTTTTTCTTTGCCGCATGGGCGATGAGCTTCCTTGTGTTCGCGCTCAACCAGACCCCTGTCCCATCCCGGTTCCCGGGACCCGCCCCGATCACGAAAAGGATATCGAATTTCGCCTTTCGGGCGAAGGTGTTGACTCTTTTCCAAAGTCCTTTTTGCAAGAGGAACTCATGACTTGCGACCAAGGTCGCGGACCATTTCTTCTTTATCCGGTACCCGATGCGATCCGCTTCGGTCCCACCGATCCTGAGCATCGCCGGTGCGAGCGGACGGGCAAATCGAAGGAGACGGGGATCGAGCCAGTCCAAGGCTTCGACCCTGTCCTTGGCGACCCCTTTGACGGTTCCCTTGCTCCCTCCCCACCAATGCCCCCCGAGCATCAGGGATACGTCGATTGTCAGGGAGATGAAATCCGGGGGAAGGCTGGCGACCCTTGCCTCGGGAAGAGTGATTCGGAATATTCTGTTTATCTTGCCTGTTCGCCTGATCATTGATTATCGGGCGGTTCACAGGGGTATCGCATCAATCTTTCACCCTTCATCCCCTTTCACCGAGAATTAACCCCATCCCCGCCCTCTCCTAACAATTCGGACATAGTATAAAAAAAGCGCAGCCTTGGTCGAGGAGTCTCAATGAAGACCGTAATAATAGGCACCGGTTACGTGGGATTGGTCACTGGAGCCTGCCTTGCCCAGATGGGGAACACGGTCACCTGTGTGGACCTCGATGCGACGAAGATAGAGGGCTTGGGTCGAGGACTCGTTCCGATCTTCGAGCCCGGTCTCGAGGCGATGGTCGCCGAGACCCTCCATAATGGAACCTTGCGCTTCACAACCTCGATAGCCGAAGCATTGCAGGGTGCGGTGATCGCGATCATCGCGGTCGGCACTCCGATGGGCTCAGATGGCGCCGCCGACCTGGGCCATGTCCAAGGAGCCGCCTGGGACATCGGAAGGCAT
>JBMOIK010000610.1:0-1942 GCA_049317365.1 Rectinemataceae bacterium
GGATCTTCCCGATGCTGCCGCAGCGGTTCGAGGAATCGAGCTGCCTGAAGTGCCATCATCAGGTGGTCGATCTCGAGCCGAGCGAGCGGTTTCCCGAGCCGCCCGCCCCGAAGCTCGTCGAAGGCTATCACTTGATCCGCCAGTACGGCTGCTACGGATGCCATGAGATCAACGGCTGGTCGGGGCCCGACAAGCGGATCGGCCCGGACATGCGGCTGTCGCCCAACTACCACGAGGTGGCCGAGGCCCTCTCCTCCGATGCCGGTCTGGCCGCGCTCGGCTCCACCGCAGTCCGCTGGGTCGAGGATGTTCGCTCGAGCCCGGACGGCCGCCAGTCGCGAGATCGTCTCCGCGAGATGATCGAGCGCGATGCGGTCGCGGGTGACGACGCCAAGCTTTCGGCCCGCAGTCATCAGCTCGCCTCGCTCCTCAAAGATCCCGAGACCCCGGGCACGCTGCCGAAGGTTGGCCCGTCGCTCAGGCACGTCGCCAGCAAGGTGGGGTTTGATTGGCTCTATGCCTGGTTGCGGAACCCGCAGGACTTCCGTCCCTCCACCAAGATGCCGAGATTCTTCGGACTGTGGGAGCACCTTGAGGGCAAGGGACTCGAGGAGTCGATGCGGTACGAGCCGCTCGAAATCCGCTCGATGATCGCCTACCTGCAGAATTCGAGTCAGCCCTTCGACTACGTGAAGCCCTACGCGGGCATCACGGCCCTCCCCGACATCGAGAGGGGCAAGAAGGTGTTCCAGGTCCGCGGCTGCCTGGCCTGCCATCAGCATGCGGACTTCCCCGAAGCGACGAGCACGCATGGGCCGAACCTGACGCGGATCGGCGCCAAGGTGGCCTCGAATCCGCGGGGCGCGGCATGGCTCTACAGCTGGCTTCGCGACCCTTCCAGCTACCATCCTCGCACCCTCATGCCGAACGTGCTGCTCGAGCCCGTGACGCTGCCCGATGGCAAGGTGAGCGATCCCGCCTCGGACGCCACGGCCTATCTGCTGCGATCGACTGAAGACTGGAAGGCCAAGGAGATCCCGGCCGCCAACTCGCTCACGGCCGACGAGCGGAAGGCCCTCGACGAACTGACCCTGATGTATCTCAAGGACCGCTTCCCCACCGCGCGTGCGGAGGAGGTTCTCGTCAATGGTCTCGGTCCCGACCAGGCCAAGATAATCGGCGACGAACAGATGCTGTTGGGCATGGCGGCCGCAGACCGTGATGCCACGCTGCTCCACTATGTTGGTAAAAAGACGCTCGCAAAACTGTCCTGCGCCTCCTGCCACGACATCCCGGGTTTCGAAGACTCGAAGGCCGCTGGTGCGGCACTCGCCGACTGGGGCCGCAAGGATTCGTCGAAGATCGCCTTCGAGCAGGTGTCGCATTTTGTGATGCATCAGCTCGCCGACAAGCACGGGCATGGGCACGGTTCCGGAGATCACGCAGCGGCCGGCAGTGGCCATGCCGACCCAGTCGCTCCGCATGCCGGTCAGCAGCATGCCGTTCCAAAGGACGAGCCGCTGGCGCCGGATCTGGCCTATGCATCCAACGCCGTCAAGCACCTCTCGCCTGAATCGGTCGATCCCTCGACCGGCTTCTTCCTCGAGAAGCTGATGGCCCACGAGCGTGAGGGCTTCCTCTGGCAGAAGCTCCGCGCCCCGCGCAGCTACGACTACAAGAAGGCGGAAAACAAGAGCTATAACGAACGCTACCGCATGCCGAAGTTCCCGTTCAACGACGAGCAGCGGGAGGCTGTCATGACGTTTGTCCTGGGACTGGTGGCGGAGCCTCCGGCACCGCAGTTCATCTACCAGCCCTCTCCCCGCGAAGAGGCTCGGATTGCCGGGCTCAAGGTGGCTGAGCAATACAATTGCGGTGGTTGCCACAGCCTGCAGATGGATCGCTGGGACGTGAGGTACAAGCCAGGCTCGCTGGGCGAGGC
>JBMOIK010000611.1:0-1938 GCA_049317365.1 Rectinemataceae bacterium
GCGTGCACGGCTTCCATTCATGGACCTCGGCGAGAGGCGGAACCTTCTCGTCGCTCCCTGAAACCACGGTCAGCGACGGGAAGAGCTGCCCGTCGTAAACCGCCCCGTTCGACTTCTGATTGAGGAGGAGCGCGAAGGGGTGTTCGTTGGAAACCCGGACGCTTCCGAAAACTGGGTAAAGCTCGTCGAATCGAACCTCGGCGAGATACTTCTTGAGTTCTTCGATGAGCACGTCTTCGATGAGAGCGCCCTTGCTCAGGATGACGATCATGACAGCCCCAGGTCGGCCTTGATGGCGGCCTCTACCATTTCGGTGATTATGTCGCGGGTGTAGTCGGCGACCTTCTTTGCGACATTCTTCGCGGGAGTCGCGGGCTTGATCCATGAACCGGCGGGAGAATCGGCGGAAATCACGCGAAAGGTAAAGTAGGCCGATCCCTTCTTCTTTTTCCTGGTGTCCGCGTCCATCGCCGAAAGGCCTTCGATGTTCCCCCCGATGCCGCGAAGCATCGAACCCCAGCCTTCTCGGCCGTTCTCCCCCTGGTACTGCGCTCGCTGAACCGCCTCGCCCCAGAAGTTTGGCTCCGAATGCGTCTCCGAGGCGACTTGTGTCCTGATGAACTGGCCCGCCCGTATCTGCATCCTGAGCATGGAGTAGATTTGATTGGGGATGATGTTCCTGAAATGCCCCCCCGACGCGCCCGGCGTCCCCCACCTGAAAGGGACGATGAGGTACGGCACCCACCGAGGGTTTGTCTTGGTCCCCTTGTTCGCGACACGGCCCTTGGGGCCGTAGGGATGCGTCTGCTTCATGTCGAGCGGCGGGGTCCCGTTCTCGATGCCTTCCGCGCCCTTGGAATCGTTGTAGACGGTGTAGTCGAAAGGCCCGACCTGTCGAACCTTGACGCCGGCCGCGTACCCACCCGAAGGATTCTTGACAAGCACTTCCCCATTCAGGGGGGCTCCATTCGCCACCGATTTCCACGTGGCCTCGATCTCTCGCACGCCCGTCTTGAAGGCTTCGGTTGTCTGAGGCATACCCCGGCCGCCCATGGTATTCAGGCGCGCCTGGAGGCTCGCGAGGAACGTTGTCTTGGGCATGACCGAAAGCTGAATCATACCGGCTTCCTTTCCGCGAAGGTAGAAAGCAGCTTCAGTGCCACACGACGGGGAAGATTCTGGTTTTCACTCGACCTGACGTTGGGGAATTCCTTAACGACGCGGTACGTCGGATTGAACGCGTAGAACACGAAAACCGGCGCCCCCGCGACCGGGCGGTTGTCGCCGAGCCATTTCACCTTGTTGGCGCCCCAGAAAGCGTAATCGACCCCCGGAAGGTAGATCGTGCTTCCGCTTTCGATCGCGGATATGGATTCGAGGTAGAATTCCGGGATCGTGTCGATGTCCCCGGCACCATGCGAAATGACGCGCTTCCCGACTTGGGTGGCCGCGAGAAGGGTGATTATGTCGCCCTCCCCGATCTTGTAGCACTCAGGGAAGGACATGCTGGCATCACCCTCGATGCTTTCAAGGAACCGCGCGTCGGACTCGCGATGCTGTTGGCCGGTTACGACGAAGTAGAACGGGTCGATGTACTCGACATCAGTCGCCACGACGACATCGCCCGTGTCGGGATCATCGGCGACAGCCGAGAAAGCCAGGTTCCTTCTTGTCATGGAAACCGGATAGTCGACATCGATGGTTTCGTTCCTGAGCGCCCCGATCGAGATGATGTCGGCATTCGTCGTCCGATCGGCCGCGATCCCGGCGGCCCCAACGATCGCGAGTGCGTCGATGGAGAAGCAGCCCGCGCCATGATAGATGACGATAGCCCGCTCCAACTTCTTGACCATGGGGCGAAGGACCGACAATTCGACGCGCTCACCCCGCGCAGGTTCACGAGGACCAGAGATCCGGACAAAGCGCCCGTGCCGCCCG
>JBMOIK010000612.1:0-1935 GCA_049317365.1 Rectinemataceae bacterium
GACGAAGGCTGCGATGCGAAGCGCCACCTCGCCTTCCTCTGGATAGATGGCGGCATAGCGTCCAAGATCCTCGATGCAGGAACGATTGCGTTCATCCATGGGTGCGATCCCTGCCAGCCTTTGGCGCCACCGAGGGCAGGCGCATCCCTTCGAGAAAGAAGGCAGCGTGGCTGGACGTGAGTAGTGGTGGATTCCGTGCCAGGATCGCCGCGATTTCCGGGGTCCTGGCGAGGTCCCCGGCGAGGAAGCGGCGGACTTCTGGCCGGTTCCAGCCCCGCGGATGGGCGAACTCGCAATACAGGGCCAGCTCGCCCTCATAGAATGGTTTAGTTGATAGCATCCTGGCCTCCTGGCCCGAGATGGGCATATTGAAGACCGCATTGTTGAGGAAGGCCACGCGGTCGGCGCGGGAGGCAAGGAAATCGCGCGTCCTGAAGGCAGCATCCCGGTCCTCGGCCGGTGTGCCGAAGAGGGCATACAGATAGACGGCTATGCCAGCATCCGCGAGGGCCTCGAGGGCGTGGTCGATCATGGTCAGGTTGATCCCCTTATCCAAGGCGTCAAGGACTGCCTGGTCACCCGACTCAAGGCCGAGCTGGAGCATGACGCAGCCGGAGGCCGCAAGGCGTCCGGCAAAGGCCCTGTCGCCGAGGAGGGCCGTGAAGCGGGCGAATCCATACCAGGGGACTCCAGGCGGATCGTTGGCGAGGGCTCGCAGATAAAGGGGGGAAATCTCATTATCGGTGATGTGAAGGAGTGTGGGCCCATACTGGGCGACGAGACTGTGCAGCTCCATGGTTGCGGTTTCGTGCCTCGTGCCCCGATAGCGGGAATCCTCCGCTTTTTCAGGGCAGAAACTGCAACGTTTCCAGGGGCAGCCGCTCGAGAAGTTGTAGGGAATGATTCTCCCTGGAGCCAGATATCGCAGCCCAAGGAAGTCGTCGAAAACCGCAGGGCCGTCAAGGATCGGTGTGCTGAGGCCGAGCCAGGCGGAAAGCGACACCTCGCCAGGTCCGGGCAGGAGGGCATCCACGAGCCCTCCGAATGCCTCATCGGCAGCCAGACTCCCCTGTGCAATCCATGAGCTAACAAGCCCACCACCGAGGATGATCCTTGTGGCAGGCCATCGCGCTCTGACAAGCCCGACAAGGGCGAAGGCAGGAAGGGCCTGCCCCAGAAACGAGAGGGAGATTCCAAGTATCGCCGGCTCGCGCCCATCCTTGATGGCCGCTCCGATGCGTTCCTCGAAAAGGGAACGAAAGAGGCAATGTTCCCAATCGGCCGCTGCCGCCCGCAGGTCAGCTTTCCGAAGCGGCGACCTCGATTCCTCCCGATAGTCCGCAAGTCCAAACTCGGCGCCGTAGGGTGCGGAAAGGATCTTCAGCGAATGGCTCAGTTCGAGGACTGCCCTTTTATATCGGTCGATCGATTGGTAGGCGGGGTAGCTCCAGAGTGATTCTGCGTTCCTCCTGCGATTGCCAAGCGCCCTCGCATCGCGGGGTTTCAGGGCAGGGCTGCCTTCTGCTGCAGGACCGAGGAACCACTCAAGGGCTTCCTGGTTGAGGTCAAGAGGGCAGGCCTCAAGCCCGTTTCGCCTGAGAAAGCCTGCCAGTCGGGCGATGCCAGGAGGAGGCTCGGTGCTTCGTGCCCCTGGTGGGAAGACGAGGATCATCAGGGCATCGATACTACCGGGACAGCCGTCGATGGTCTATGATCCTAAGGCCATGGAACGGAAGGTTGAGAAGCGTGTCGGGACCGAAGAAGCTGGTATCCGTCTACTCGACTGGCTCGTCCGACGCTTCACGTATCTCAGTCTAGAAGGCTGGTTGGAAGAAATCGCCGCCTCACGCATCACCATCGACGGCAGGCTCGCTTCATCTACAATGCAGCTTGCAGCTGGCGAACGCGTTGCTTTCCACCCTGCGGACAAGGGGG
>JBMOIK010000613.1:0-1927 GCA_049317365.1 Rectinemataceae bacterium
TGGCGCCGCCAGCCCCGGTGGCGCCGCCAGCCCGACCCTCGCCCGCCACAGGAGTCCCTCGCCAGAGAGGTCATAATTGCCTGCATCGGCCCTCACGAAGGCCGATTGGCCGCGGTGCAGCTCCAGGGTCCCGCCTCCGCTGCGTAGGAAGAGGGGCCCTTCGCCGGCGAGGACGATCTCCGGTCCCCTCACCGCCAGCGCGGTTCCCGGCCGGACCGCCGACAGGAGGAAGTCCTCGACAGGGCAGTTGTAGACGCCTTCGGCAGCCCGGGCCCCGCCCTCGGCAGACCCGGCCCGCTCGAGCACCTGGGGCTTTCCGGCAGAAAAGGACAGGGCCGAGATGAACTCCATCATATCTATGTGCTTTTCGGAGAGGGCTCCGCGGATGACGTTGTCAGAGTTGGCCATGAGCTCGAGACAGGTGCCCAGGAGGTAGGCATGGGGCTCTCCTGGGGCGATGTAGATTCCCTGTCCCGGTTCGAGCACGAGGTGGTTGAGCAGGAGTGGCATGACCGCTCCGATGTCCCCAGGCCAGAGCTCCGCAAGCCGCCTGACCCAGGCCAAGGCGCCGCGGTCGGCCGCCGAAAGGCTCTCTGATCCGAGGGCTTCCGTCACCTTGGGAAGGAGCTCCTCGAGGAGCTTCATCCTCTCCTCCGCGCCTAGGGACATGAGGCTGTAGAAGAACATCGAAAGCTCGATGCGGCTCGGCTGCCCCTCAAGCCGCTCGAGGTTTTTCACTATTTCGCTCGAGGCATAGAGCGGTGAAAATGCGATGATCTCCTCGATGGGCCTGAAACCGCAGAGGGCCTCGAAGGGGAGGAGGGCAACTGAGACCTCGGGCTTGTGGTTGGGGTCACGGTAGTTCCGGGTGGGAGCGTCCACCGGGATGCCACTGGCGTTTTCGCGGGCGAAGCCCCGTTCAGCCCTGCCCTTGTCGGGATGGACCTGGATGGACAGGGGTCGTTCGGCGGATAGGGCCTTGAACAGGAAGGGCAGCTGCTCTCCACAGCGCGCGAGGCAGTCGCCCCCCAGCATGCCCACAGGGTCCCGGGCGATAGCCTCATCGAGCCTCAGCTTACCCTCCGGAAGGAGGAGCTCCGAAGCTCCCCTCGGATGGGCACCCATCCACATTTCTGCCCGCGGTCCCGAGCCTGGGTTCCCGATGTCCAGCGTCTTCGAAAGTCCGTCGGCGCTCCCCCATGGGTAGGCCATGACCTGGTTGTCAAGTCGGTGGATGCGCATGCAGGGATTCTACCTCAGGCGAGGTTATTGCGCGCGAGAAATCGCCGGTGCCCGTCCCTGTCGCGGCGGAGGATCTGGTAATCCTGCATGGCAGCGAAGGCCGACAGGAGTCGATCCTTGTCTGGATAGCTGTCGAGGCCCGCCGCCTCGAGCGAGAGGAGGAGTTCGTGGATGGCTTCGATCGTCGACAGGCACCAGTCAGCAGGCTGCCGCTTTATCGTCCAGCGGCTCAATTCGCTGGGCGTGAACATCAGGCGGGGGAGGGCAAGGAGCCCGGGATTGTGCCGCGCGATGACCTTCGCGCAGGTCCAGGTCGCGTCGATCAGGAAGACCACGAGGCGTCGCCTGCCTGCAAAGGTAACCGGGTCGCCCCCGGGGCCGGCCGCGGGGCCGCCCGAGGCGGCAGGCCCACCAGGGAAGGCCTCCCCGGGGAAGGGGCCCTCTGACAGGTTATGCGAACCGATTCCGGGATAGAGGAGCATGGGACGGTTGCCAGGGTCGTCGACGAGTTCGCGCAGCCTCGGATGCTCGTCGAAATCGATGCCCTGGATGATCTCCGAGTTTGCGAGGTTGAGGCAGGCCAGCCTTCCGGTCGTGCACTTCTCGCGCCTCCACTCCATGGGGTGCATGAGGAGCACGATGCGCGTGTCGGTCTCCATCGGAGGCAGACCCGGACAGAGGCAGG
>JBMOIK010000614.1:0-1924 GCA_049317365.1 Rectinemataceae bacterium
TCCCGAGCGTCGCGGTGACCTTGCGGAGGAAGGAGAGGCCCGCAGGGTTGTAGAACAGGGTGTTCATGTCGTCGTTCACGGCCGTCATGGCCCCGGCCATCCCCATGGCCCGAGCGTCGCCGAAACCCGTCGCAGGCGCGGCGATGGCAGGAAGGGCAAGCGAGGCGGCCAGGGCGATCGTGACAATCCTTATGGTTGTGATCTTGATAGTTGTGTGTTTCATCAGTGTCCCCTACCTTGTGCCCAGAAGCTGGACATTGTCGATCGCGACACCGCGGCCCTCGAGGTAGCCGTCCGAGGCAAAACGGAAGCGGAGCGACTTTATTGAAGTACCCGCTGGCGCCGAGCCCGGCCAGTATGTCGATAGGGCTTTCCATCGCTTCACGACGCTCGGGTCCCAGGCATTGATGACCGTCTCGTCATGGCTGTCGAGTTCGAACAGGGAACCCTGGACCTCATTGCCGTCGGCCTTCACGAGGCTGACCCTGACCGTGTCGCCCCGTGACAGGTCGCAGTACAGCGAGAACGTGCACAGGAGGTTCCCGTTGGAGGGGATGGCCGCACCGACCGGTATGTCCACCCAGTCGTTGCGGAACTTGCCATAATCGGATCCCGTGGCCTTGCTGTGCGGATCCGCGAGGAGGAGGACCTTGCCGGAAGAGAGACCTGCATCTGCGACGGCCGGGTCGCGGTCGATGGGCTGGTCTACGGTCCAGCTGCTGCCCGCAGGATCGCCGGAGAAGTAGCTCCAGTCGGGACTGGCCTCGAAATCGACAGTCCCTCCGGGAAGGAGGTCGATGGTGTCGCCGAAATAGCGGTAGGACAGGCCAGAAAGGGAGTACTTCCCGGCGGTGGAGGAAAGGCCAAACTCGAAGCCGGAAGCCTTGGCAGGCAGGGCCACTGCGACAACTCCATCAACCTGGGCGATGGGAGCGGTGCCTGTCGAGAAGATGAAGGTGAACTGCCGCTGCCAGACTCCTGCGGTTTGCGTCGGCGACGAGGCGAAGCTCGCAGGAGCTTCGAGTGTGAGGTCAAAGCCACTCACGCCCAGGGTAGGCAGATCGGTCTCGCTGTCGCTCAGATAGCTGATGACAAGCCTGTCCCCGGCCACTACCACGGAACCTGGCTGCAGGCTGTAGCCATAGCCGCCGTAGACGTTCAGGATCGGGGAAAAGGACGAGGCGGAGACCTCGACGCAATTGGAAAACCCCTGTCCTCCGGGGACAGTGTCGCGGAAGGTCGCTTCCAGTGGGGCGGAGGCTCCCGTCTCAAGGCCGTAGACATAGCCACCCGGGCCCGCGCTCCACCAGCCGTCCGAGGCCTGCAGGAGGTAACCCGACAGGTTGAGCGCTGGCTTGGCGGCGTTGAACATGTCATCCACGATCCAGCTCAGGCCGTCCAGATTGGAATCTTTCCTGAGGTCGAAGAGGTCGAAGGCAGCCTCGTAGCGGAGGACCGCGGGATCGGCTGAGAGGGGGATGCTGTAGATCGAGCGAAAAGTGTCATTGTTCAAGACATTGTAGGCTCCGCTTGGGCTCGAGGCCGCAAGCCAGAGGTACAGGGATTCGGGCGGAAAATAGTCGCTGCCGAGCTTTAATTTGAGGGCGTCCCTCTTCGCAGCGTCGATATCCACACTGACCCGGATGGTCGAGGGTTTTCCGGGAACCTGTGAGGAAGAAAGCGTGTAGATCTCGCTTCCCGGCAAGGCTGTGTCACCTGTGGACATGCCCTGACAGGAAAGAAAAACCACGGCAGCTGCTACTGACAGCCACACCAGAGATGTGCGGTACATGATGCCCCCTTGAGTAGAGCACTTTTCGTTATTTATTTATTGTATTCCGTTTCGAGAAAAGTTTAAAGCAGCCATGCAGATAATCCAGCATGATTGTGCGAAGCCTTCGAGGACAAGAGTCTTTATCTTTCC
>JBMOIK010000615.1:0-1919 GCA_049317365.1 Rectinemataceae bacterium
TCAGAAAGAATCAGACAGGATAACAGGAAGGACAGGATTTACAGGAAAGAAAGTGGAAGGTAGGAATCCTATTCCCTCTCCCTATTCACCCTTTCCTCCCCTCTTCTCATGTCCCTCCTGCCAATCCTGTTATCCTGTCCTCTTCCTCTTCCTCTTCAGAAAGAATCAGACAGGATAACAGGAAAGACAGGATCAACAGGAAAGGAATGAGAAGGTAAAAAACATTATTTCCCCTCTTCCCCCTCCCTACCCTCTTCTCCTGTCTATCCTGAAAATCCTGTTATCCTGTCCTCTTCCTCTGGCGAGTTTTCAGCCTTCCAACGCGAAACGTTCTATCCTTTCGACGAGTTCGTCGACATCGGTCCAAGGGTTCATCGCATAGACCGGAGTGTCAGAGGGGTTAGACTTTCTCTGATAATCCCGACACTGCGATGCGCGCATTTTTGCATCGGCGATGAAGGCCTTTGTTCTCGCATAGGTCAGGGGATCGCCCTTCCCATAGCGATACCCATGTGTGGTTTCAAGGTAATGGATTACCTCCGCTGAATCTGCGAAGGGACGCGTCGTGTATCCAAAATGGAGCACGATCCAATATTCGAAACTGATCGACGAGAACGCGATGCGCACATTCGATGCCCGCGCTTCGTCGAAGGTCTGTGGATGAAGTGTGTATCCATCTTTGTCATAGACCACCCACACTTCGTCGCGAGGAGTTTCCCTGAGGCGCTTGGCTTCGCGCACAAGTTCGCGACCCGTATTTTTCCGGGTGTCTACGACCTTTACCTCAATGCGATTATCGGGATTGCGCTTGTCTTTGATCAAAGCCTTGAAATAGGCGCTTTCCGACTTGTTTCGCGCCCCTTCACAGACGATCATCAGCCTGGAGTGAACAAGGCGTGAGCCCGGCTCAGGTCGTTTCTTGGGCATCGGGACTTCCGAAAGCGAGGGAGGAAGAATCGAGCGAGGGGATGGCACGGAAGCGACCATCGAGGTACCACCGTTCGAGATTGGCGCCCTTCCTGACTTCGTTCTTGCTGAATTCGTCCAATGAATAAAGCTCGGAAGCGCCTCGGGCATCCCGATCCACCAGCCACAGCTCATCTCGATAGATCTCGTCACTCGCCATGAGATTGGTATCATGCGTGGTGACGATGAGCTGCGCCCCCCTGGGGTTGGATACGGAGTTCCTGAATATGCCGACGATATGTTCGCATAATCGCGGGTGAAGGCCGCTGTTGAATTCGTCGATGACAAGGACACCACCGGTGGCGACCGCATCGATGATCTCGCCCGCGAGTTCGTACATCTTCGCCGTACCACCGGATTCCTCGTCGTTGAGGCTGAAATACTCGTTGACTCCGGTGGAATTGTCCCCTGAATACACGGGGTGACCCAGAAAAGCCTGGCTCGAAAGGGTCTCGATGACAGCGCTGCGGATCTCGGCAGGCATGTCGGCAGGAAGGGCCAAAGTTTTCAACAGGGCTTCGTTCCGCCTGATATCCAGGTCCGCGACGCTGATGTCGGCAGCGTTCAAAAAGCCAAGTACAAGCTTCCTGTATTCCGTTCCCCTCTGCCGTAGGCCATTGGTCGTGGCCATGAGTGGTCGCCCGATCGACTCCATGGCCAGATGGAACTGATAATGAGTCTGGAAGTACTTGTAGACTGGCCGCAGTTGCTCGTTTGAAAGATTGACCGCAGTGGACAGGAATAGCACATTTTTCCTGAGGAATGCCTCGATACCCTTCTTCGGCCCCCTGAAATGCCCACCAAATGAAAGAGGCGCGCCTTCCTTCCTCGAATAGAGCAAGGCCCTGCGCCCTTCGGGATAGAACACCAGTTCTTCCTCGAGTATCGAAAGCCTATCAAATCTCACTTTCAGGGAGTGGCGGATCCCATCGATGGCAAATTCGGCCTCGAAG
>JBMOIK010000616.1:0-1916 GCA_049317365.1 Rectinemataceae bacterium
ATCTCGATGTCCTCAGGGGATGGATCAAGCCTGCCGGAGGGATGATTGTGGGCAACGATGACCGCGCATGCACGATCGACAATAGGGTCGGCGAAAACCTCGCGGGGATGGACGACAGTCCGGTTTACCAGGCCCACCGATACCACCCTGATGGCGAGCAGTTCGTGGGCCCCGTTGAGCGATGCACAGAGAAAGCGCTCTTGCTTCCTGTCTGCCCAATGAGCGATGAGAGGAAACAGGTCGCGCGGATGGGCAATGCGCCGTTCGCGGATGCCGTAGAGCCTTCTGCCCAGTTCGAGGGCTGCGGAAACGGCAGCTGCCTTGGCTTCTCCCATGCCACCGATCGTGCGGAGCTGCGCGTTGTCGGGTGGGCGGGATCCGGGCTCGAGGAGGGTGAGAACCTCTTCGGCGAGGGCAAGGACATTCTTGCCGTGCATTCCTGTGCCGAGGAGGGCAGCCAGGAGCTCAATGTCGCCGAGGGATTCCGCGCCATCCGCAGAAAGCTTTTCCCTGGTCGATGGCCGCTCCCTGACCATCAGGCTCCGTGTTCCATACAAGCCATGTCGTCGGTTGTCATTCATTGCCCTTAGTACGCCGGCAGGGTCCTGCCTTGCTTGCGATCATAGTGAAAAATCCATTTACCTCCTGTGCTTGCCAACCTATACTCTAGCAGGCTTGGGATGCATGGACCTTGCGGCCCATGCATCCATCCTGGCCTCGACGAAGGATTCTCCAAGGAGTTGGACATGGCAAAGAGAAACCAGGTTTTCCAGTGCGAGAAGTGCGGCTCGATGGTAGTAGCCCTCAAGGATTCCCATTGCGATCCGGCCTGCTGTGGCCAGCCGATGAAAGCCCTGAGCGAGAACACTACCGATGCTGCCAAGGAAAAGCATGTGCCAGTCGTAGTGAAGACCCCGGAGGGCTACAAGGTATCCGTCGGGGCAGTGGCTCATCCCATGGAGGCCGATCACTATATCGAATGGATCGAGTTGATCGCCGACGGGATAGCATATCGCCAGTATCTCATGCCAGGCGAGAAGCCCGAGGCGACTTTCTGCGTCAAGGCTGGCACGGTAAGCGCCCGGGAATTCTGCAACAAGCACGGCCTCTGGAAGGCTTGATACCAGGAAGCTGCGGGCTTGCCGAACCTGCCCCGGGGCCTGAGGGCGGGTCTGGTGGCCCTTCGTTTCGATCCCCCTTGGTGGGTGATCGCCATTCCACGTGACTGAAGAGGAGGATTGCCTATGAACAAGTACGTATGCGACGTGTGCGGCTACATCTACGATCCCGCCGTCGGGGATTCCGACACGGGTGCCGCGGCCGGAACCACTTTCGAAGCCCTACCCTCTGATTGGCTTTGTCCAATGTGCGGAGCGGGCAAGGACAGCTTCTCTCCGGTGTAAAGGCCAGGTCCCGCCACAGCGATGGCGTCACCGCGCGCCATCTGGCGGGAGCGTTCCATCCCAGGAGCGCTCCCGCTTTTTTTTGTCGCCCGTCCATGTTAGGCTCAAGCCATGATCTCACGAGAGGATTTTGTCTTTACGATCGGTTACGACGGTGCGCTTGCCGTCGTTGATGGCAAGGCGAAGCGGCAGTATGGTCGCCTATCGACGATGGAACTTGCCGAAAAGGGCCTCTACCGCTCGGCCTTTTCCTCTGCCCTCTGGGCTGTCAGCAAGGCCGAGGCCAACGCGGAGTCTGACATGAAGGCCTTTATCGACCTTTTCAACAAGGTGACGGGAACGTCCTATTCCCGGGCCGAGGAACTCCAGCGGCTGTTTGGCGTCGCCATAGAGGCGGTCGGCAAGACGCTCATCCTGTAGTCGAGGACAGCCCTCTCACAGCTCCGTTTGCGCCCCCAGTTCGATGATGCGGTTGACCGGAATTTTGAACCCGCGTCCCCGCAGGACGTCAGC
>JBMOIK010000617.1:0-1897 GCA_049317365.1 Rectinemataceae bacterium
CGTATGCCGTCACTCCAGCGGCATGAGCAGGCTCCAATGATATCCCTGCAAGCATGACCACCATAGCGAGAGAAAGGCTCACGGCACTCAGCTTCAAGAACGATTTCGCTTGTCTCTCCATACTATTCCAGGGTCTTGCGGAGTTTGTTCGCCGCTTCGTCCATGTTTCCCTTCCAGATCAGCACAAACGCATATTTCCGTCGCACCTGGATGTCATCGGGTCGAACCTTGAGAATCCGTTCGTACTCCGTCAGAGATGCGTCGTAGTTCTTTCCCCAGCTCAGCATTTCCGCCAGCTTCAGTCTCACGTTAAGGTCATCGGCACGTCGCGCAAGATATTCCCTGTATATCGCCTCGGCCCGGCCGTATTCCTTCTGGATTACGTATGATTCCGCAAGCATGAGCCTGGTCTTGTCATCGATCTTGTTGAGTGGCAATTGCTCCAACTCCCTGCGCATTCCTTCACGGTTTCCCTGCCACGCCATAACGTTTGCCAGTTCCGTGCGCGCTTCATGAAGGTCAGGCTTCTTTGCCAGGAGCTGGCGGTACTCCGTAATCGCCTCATCATACCGTTTTGCATGGCTTAAAACCCTTGCCAACTCCCAACGGGCAACCCAGTCAGGGATTTCATCACCGGATGAAACGGTGGGAGACGGTTTGCCTATGGCAACGCCCAGTGACTGATTTCTAAGCGTTTCGGCCGATTCGGCTGAAGATACTATCGACAAAATAAATAGGAGCAGGTAAATGGTTCGCAAAATGTGGGTGGTCATAGTTTTTCTCCAAGGAGGTTCCGGTATTCGAGCACCGCCTCATCGTAACGGCCATGCCTGGCCAGTTCACGGGCCAGGCTGATTCTGACCGTGTGATCCTGTGGGTATTTGGTTAGAAACAGGCGATAGACATCAATTGACAAAGGCATTCCAGCCCCGGAATAGGCATCTCCAAGGGATTTCAGCAGTTGCGGGGAGGTGTTCCCCAGCTTGAAGGATTTGACAAAAAGTGGAATTGCGCTCCCGAAATCCTGCCGGACACGCAGTTGTTCGCCTTTTCTGAAGAGGACCATATCCTGCCGTAGTCCATGATAACACAGGATGGCGAGAAGCGCTGATGCGCCCAAAAGAAGGGCAAATGCCAGGTATTGTTTGTATTTCATGGTTGTATTCATAGGGGGCTATGGAAATATTTGGTCATGGTCAGGGTGTTCCAGCCCCCTTCCGATCGGTAATCCACCTGATCCATGGCGGAACGAATGATAAAGAGTCCCATTCCCGACTCCGGCAAACTGTCCCGGTCGTCCGGATCAATCTTCGGGTCCTGCTGATTCGCCGTTGCCATGGCTCGCCCGGAATCACTCACCCCAAAAACGATGTGATCTCCATAGAGAACCACCGTAACCCGAACCTCATTGCCGGCCTGGCCGTCATAGGCATGTTTGATAGCGTTGTTGACCGCCTCAACCACGCTCAACTCCATCTGGCCCGGAACTTCATCATCCTTCAGGGTGTACCGGCAGATCCCCCTGACAGCCAGGCTGACGAGCAGTACCTCTTCAAGTCGGCTGTCAATGGCCAGGGCCAGGGTGCGGACTATTTGAGGTTCATCACCCATGGTCGGGCTGCCCCTGAGCCTTCCTGATTGCCTCTTCTACGGAGGGAGAAATTTCAAAAAGTCTGTTCATTCGGGTCAGCGAAAACAGGCTCTTGACGATATCGGAAAGGCAGCAGATGGTCATGATCCCATCGCGGCCGAGGCTCTTCAGGGTCGAGATGATCATGCCGAGACCAGTGCTGTCGATGAAATCTACATCCGAGAGATTGAGCACTATCCTCATGTTGCCGGCGTTGATGTAATCGATCATGGTTGCCTTGAAATCAGTTGCTGTCGCGGAGTCGAT
>JBMOIK010000618.1:0-1892 GCA_049317365.1 Rectinemataceae bacterium
GAGCCTGTCTGCTTCGCAGTGGAGAATCAAGGTCCGGAGGAGTCCGAGGTCGCCGGCTTCGAACTCCAGGGATGCCACGAGGGCATCAACCCGGGCATGGACCCTGGCCTGGTCGGCTCCTGCCTGGCAGGCCTTCACCAGCATGGATAGAGCTCCGGTCTTCCTGCCATGGATGCGGCTGTCCCCGCTTCCCCGGGGGCCGGGGGCGCCCGGGGCTGCGCTGGCCGCAGCAGGGCCGGGGGCAGCGGCGCTGGCCGCGGCGGCGCGTTCGAGAAGTTCCGCCTGTTCTGCCAGCAGGACCGCGGCGACATACCAGGTATCGGGGCCAGGAGCGGCACTGCTGTCGACGAGGGCGGAGAGGGCCTCGGGCGGGAGTGAAAAGAAAAGCTCCGGATCGAGGCCCAGCATGTTCCTGACCGTCGCTTCCAGTTCATTTTCGGCTTCGACGAAATTGCCTGCAGCCTTGTGGAACATGATGCGACCCAGGAAGATCGCGAGCTGGTCGATCATCCTCATGATATAGTCCTGCTGGTTCACGCCCATCACCCCCGCCGCCTGACATGCGACCCTGCCCGCCAAGAACATACACAAAATACTCCGTATTCCCCCAGTCCGCGAGGGTCCCCGGCAGCATGCTCACCCTTTGGCCTTCCCTCCGTGGGCGGAGCCGGGCTATCCTCGGCCACCCATGGCACGCCCCGCAGACTACCTGGCCGGCATCGGCTACGCTTCGATATTCGGGCTCTCCTTTGTCGCGACGAAGGGAGCCCTTGAAGTACTCGCTCCCTTCGAACTGCTCTTTTTGCGCTTTGCCCTCGCAGCACTGCTGCTCGCAGTCCTTGCGAGCTTCCGGTTGATCCGCCTCGACTACCGCGGCAAGCCCTGGGCGGGACTCGCCCTTGTCTGCGCCTTCCAGCCCCTCCTCTACTTCACCTGCGAGACCTTCGGGGTCAGGGAGTCCTCCGCAAGCACTGCCGGGATCGTCATCGGAGCCCTTCCCGCGCTGGGAACGGTCTTGAGCGCCCTCATCCTCGGTGAGAGGGTGGGCCTCTTCCAGTCGCTCTTCCTCGCGCTGTCGATTGGCGGCGTGGCAGTCATCGCTGTTTTCGGCGGCGCTGCGGGAGGTGAGGCGGGCAGCCTTGCAGGATTCCTCCTCCTCCTGGGCGCGGTGGCGAGCGCGGCCTTTTACAATGTCTTTTCGCGGAGGTCGAGCGTTCTGTTCAGCCCTGTGGAGACCACCTTCGCGATGATGGCCTCGGGGGCTGTGGCCTTCGGGATCCTCGCCCTTGCCACGGGTCAGGTCGGGAGCTTTTCGGACCTGCCCGCGCGGGCGATGGCCGTCATTCCGGGCATCATCTACCTCGGGGCCCTGTCGTCTGTGCTGGCCTTCTTCCTCATCAACTTCACGCTCTCGCGACTCCGTGTTTCCCAGTCCATCGTCTTCTCGAACCTGACAACAGTGATCGCCGTGGTCGCAGGCGTGGCCCTGCGCGGCGAGGCCTTTGGTGTCGCGCAACTGGCCGGTTCACTCATGATCGTAGCCGGGGTCTGGGGCACGAACTCCTTCGCGCCCGGGACGGCCCGTGCCGCGTGAGTTCTGCTGGCGCTGCAGGCGCCCCGCGGATTCCTGCCTCTGTCCGCGGCTGCCCCCGATGGAAACAGACACGCGCATCGTCCTCCTCATGCACCCCATGGAGTGGAGGCGCGAGAAATGCACGACCGGAAGGCTTGCCTGCCTCAACCTCGCGAACTCGGAGATCATCCAGGGCATCGATTTCGACGAACATCCGAGGCTGCGTGAACTTGTCGACGACCCGGGCAACCGCCCCATGCTCCTCTATCCCGGAGTCGGTTCACATAACCTGTCGAAAGGACCCTTCCCAACTGGGCCT
>JBMOIK010000619.1:0-1889 GCA_049317365.1 Rectinemataceae bacterium
GCTCGAAACCCTTGCCCAGAACGCCATCGATAGCTTCAGGGCGACGGGAGGCGGGCAGGTCGTTTTCTGTGATCGCGTCGTCTCCGGCGATGGCTCTTTCAACCTTCACGACAAGATCAAGGCGGAGCTGGTCGCCAAGGGCTTCAACGAATCCGAGGTTGTCGTGGTGAACGGCATCACGAAGTCCGGGGGGAAGAAGAGCGATACCGCCCTGGAGCACGAGGTCTCGGCCGCGATCGATGGATTCAACACGGGAAAGTACAAGGTCATCATCGGGACGACTCCCACCATGGGCGAGGGTGTCAACCTCCAGAAAAACAGCGCGGCCCTCCACCACTTCGACATCCCCTACCGTCCCTCAGACTTCATCCAGAGGAACGGGCGGGTAGATAGGCAGGGCAACAAGCAGGGCATGGTGGCGCTCCATACCTACCTAGCGGCCGGCACGATCGACAACTACTCGGTCAACCTCGTCCAGAGCAAGGCGAATTGGATCGATCAGCTTCTCCGAACCAAGTCGAACGTCTTTACCAACCCGAACGACGATTCCTTTATCGATCCCGATGAGCTTCTTCTCGCTCTCACGGAAGAGTGGGGCGACAAGGAGAAGGCGGGAGAGCGGCGCGTCGAAATGGAGAAGGTGAAGGCCGGGAAGTTCAAGGAGGCGAACGCCGACAAGGTTCACGCGACGCTCGCGAGCCTCAGCCTCATGCGCGGGTCAATCAGGGGCTTCGAGGGCGACAAGGGGACGGTCCAGTATCAAAACCGCCTGCGGAAGCTCTACAACATGGAAGAATCCCTCCGCAACAATCCCGAGTTCAAGAACCTGGAGCTTCTGGCCGACGATCCTCCCGAATTCATCTATGACAAGACCACGAGGAGGATCTACAAGCCCGGCGATGCTTTCATGCTCAGGAAGGGGCTCTACGTCGTCACTGACATCAACCACAAGAAGCAGACGATGCACTGCAAGCCCGCATCGCAGGAAGGAAGCGGCTGGAATTCGGAATGGGAGGAATGGAAGCAGGGAGAGGGCATCAATGGCTTCAAGAATCCCGCCCATGTCGCCAACCCGACGAAGGCGGACATCCGGAAGCTCAATTCGCTCTATTCTCCGGAGGAGTTCAGCAAGCAGGGCCAGGCCTTCAAGAGGGATCGATACCGCGACATGCTGAAATACTCGGGATCGAACATCCATTACTTCAGGGTGGACGAGGAAGGGAAGGTCCATCTCACCACAAAGCGCTATGATTTCAAAGCAAAGGATGCCGACGAGGCCTTGAACCCCTATCGTCCCGAAGACCACGCGAGGATCGTCGCGGCAATCAGGTCTGATGAAGCCGAGACGAGCGGCGATGCTGTATCCGATCCTGTTTTCGAGGAGACGGGCATTTCCGAGGTCCTCCGCGAGCCCGCCATGAGGGAGTACCGTGCGAACCCCGCCGCCGAGTTCGTCGATGCCCTGGCGTCAACCTACTGGAAGCCCGTCGATGATGTGGTGGACCGGATAAAACGGAAGGGCATAACCAGCCATTCCGGCGCCTGGGAGCTGAAGGAGATCATCGCCAAGAATCCGGAGTACGAGGTCAAGTACGATAAGTCCTATGGCGGAAGGTCGGGGGTAGCGTTCCGCAAGCGCCCGACGGTCGAAAAGGCGATCCGGGCGATATACCGGAAACCGGCTCGACTGGTTATAATGAGGAAGGAGGGCTAGGTGATGTTCTACGACAATGCTTTCGTGGATGGACTCGTCGCCAAGCTCAGGGTTCCGGGCGGCGACGACTATGTGAAGCGCACAGCTCTCACGATAGGCGACATGCTGAAGAAGAACCCGCGAATCTACAAGAGTTTCGGGGTCTATTGGTGGGCCGTGAAGGACGCGCTCAGGC
>JBMOIK010000620.1:0-1886 GCA_049317365.1 Rectinemataceae bacterium
TTCCAGGGTTTATACTTCCAGATCCGGCCTCAAAGCCGGGCAAAGGAAGGAGCGCCAATGTCCCTCATCGAGAACTATGATCCCGAGCTCTGGAAGGCCATGCAGCTCGAAACCAGCCGCCAGCGCGACAACCTCGAGCTGATAGCAAGCGAGAACTACACCTCGCGCGCGGTGCTGGAAGCCGCCGGCTCGGTGCTGACCAACAAGTACGCCGAGGGCTATCCGGCCAAGCGCTACTACGGCGGCTGCGAGTTCGTCGACATGGCGGAGAACCTGGCCCGCGACCGTGCAAAGCAGCTCTTCGGCGCAGACCACGCCAACGTGCAGCCCCACTCCGGATCCCAGGCCAACATGGGCGTCCTTTTTTCGGTGCTCAAGCCCGGTGATACGATCCTCGGCATGGATCTTGCGCACGGCGGCCACCTGACCCACGGGTCACCGGTATCCTTTTCGGGCAAGATGTACAATGTAGTCCGTTACGGCGTAAACAAGGACAGCGAGACCATCGACTACGACGAGGTGGCCCGGATAGCCCGCGAGTGCAAGCCCCGGCTCCTGATAGCAGGGGCCTCGGCCTATGCGCGGGTCCTCGATTTTGCGAGATTCAGGGCCATAGCCGATGAGGTGGGAGCCTTGCTCCTCGTCGACATGGCGCACATCGCCGGCCTTGTGGCGACAGGCCACCACCCGAGCCCCGTCAAGTTAGCCGATTTTTCCACGACGACGACGCACAAGACCCTGCGCGGCCCCCGTGGCGGCATGATCATCATCGGACGCGACGGAGACAACTCCCTCGGCATCATGAATCCCAAGGGCGACAAGGCCAAGCTCTGGTCTGAAGTGATCGACTCGACGATCATGCCGGGCATCCAGGGCGGACCCCTCATGCACATCATCGCGGCCAAGGCAGTGGCCTTCAAGGAAGCCCTCGAGCCGGGCTTCAAGGACTATATCGGTCATGTGGTGGCCAACGCGAAGGTGCTGGCCAGGGAACTCTCCGATGGCGGGGCGCGCATCGTCTCCGGCGGCACCGACAACCACCTCATGCTGGTGGATCTCTCTCCCCTTGGCATCACGGGCAAGGAAGCGGAGAAATGGCTTGACGAGGCGCACATCACGGTCAACAAGAACGGCATTCCCTTCGACCTGAAGGGTCCCTTCGTGACCTCCGGCATCCGCGTCGGCACGGCGGCGGTGACGACGCGCGGGATGCGCGACGGGGAGATGGGCCTCATCGCGGGTTACATAATGGACGTGCTCAAGGCCAAGGGGGATACGGCGGCGATCGATCGCGTGAGGAAGGAAGTGCTCGGGCTCACCTCGAGGTTTTCCTTGCCGTGAGAGGCGCGGTTCCGCAGTCCTTCCTGCGGAGCCGGCCGCGCTCCGGGCGTCCCGCGCCTGAAAGGAAACCCTGTCGATGCCATCCACGACGCAGGCCGCCGCAGCGGCCGACATGTTTAATCAATTGCTACGGTCATGGGACAAGGGGCGGGACGAACGGAATGCCTTCCATGACCTCATGCGTCGCAGGGTGCGGGAAGTCCTCGTGGTCGGCAGCGACTACGACTGCTTTGTCATGGAGGTTGACGGGGTCTTCGTCGAGCAGTCCTTCGGCGAGTATTTCCGGCTCAACCTGGACTCCGCGCCGCGCATCACCTCCGCGGGGGACAGTGCCGAGGCCCTGAGGCTCGCAGGCGAACGCGAGTTCGACACGGTCATAGTCATGGCAGGCAACGATTTCCTCCCCGCCGTCGAGACCTGCGACCGCATCAGGACCGAGCTTCCCCACGTGCCCCTCCTCCTCCTGGTGGTCAACAACGCGGTCCTTTCCTCGATCGAGGCTGCCAGTCCGGACCTCTCCTCCGTCGACCGGGTCTTCGTATGGA
>JBMOIK010000621.1:0-1860 GCA_049317365.1 Rectinemataceae bacterium
CCCTGCTTGCGCATCTTGCACTGCTTGTCGTCGTTGACGATGATCTCGCGGTGCAGCTTGAGGCCGATGCGCTGGACAGCAGCGGGATCGGCAGCATTGTTTGAATCCTGCTCGACACCCTGGTAGCGCGCGACGACGGCGCGGATCTTCTTGTTCCGGAGCACCGTGCCTATCCCGCCGCGACCGGCCTGCTTGACGCGGATGCCCTGGCGGCGCTTGTCGTAGAGGGAGAAGTTGAGCACTCCCATGGGTGAATGGTCGGCGCCGCGGCCTGCGGAGACGACCGACACGAACTGGAGGCCTTTCTCGTCCTTCGCAAAGGCGTGGGTCAGGGTATCAGCGAGGAGGTGGGTGTCGTACTCGAGCTTCAGCGAATCGGGCACCTCGTAGAAGGCGAGCTTTCCCTCGATGCCGTCGATAAACACAATTGTTTCTGTATCGGCCTTGCCCTGCAGCTCGAGGGCATCGAAGCCCGAGAACTTGAGGTAGGGCCCGAAGTAGCCCCCGACATTGGAGTCGATGGGAACGCCGGTCATGGGCGAAAGGGCACAGACGAGGCTCTTGCCGGAACCAGGGTAATTGGTATTTCCGCAGACGGGACCCATCGCGATGACAATCTCGTTCTCGGGGGAGTCCCACCTTGTTGCGGGCGTTGTGCCATCCCAGAGGAGGCGCAGGCCGAAGCCCTTCCCTCCCACGAATTTGTCCCTCATCTGCTCGGAGACGGGCTTTTCCTTGAACCGCTTCGTGCCGAGGTCAGCGTGGAGGGTCCGCATGTTATAGCCCTTCACCACCGGGCGCTTTTCGTAAGCCTGCTCCGACAGGAGCCTGAAATCCTTGATGGTCATGCTCATTGTGCGGCTCCTGGAAGGGCTTCGGGCTTGCCGCGCAGGGCTCGAGACGGCGCTACCCTCGACTCGACGTCGAAGGGGAACCGCGACTTCTCGCTGTCTGGCTTGTCCTCGATGGAGAGGGCTTGCTTGGGGCAGGATTTCACGCAACTTCCGCAGGCGATGCACTTGAAGGGGTTCTTGTCTCCGGGGAAGTAGAACATGGCCTCTATTGGGCAGACCGCCACACAGGCCAGGCAGCCCACGCAGAGGGACTTGTTCATGATGACAATGCCTGTCGGGCCCACGAAGAGGGCCTTGGTCGGGCATTCAGCCACACATTTACGGCATTCCTGATCGCAGGCAATGAGGTGGAACCTGTTGTTTCCAAGGCCTTCCACCCTGATGCAGGACTTGGCCGGATTGTCTTCCTTGTAGTATTTGACCGAGCAGGTCGCAGTGCAATTCATGCAGCCTACACATTTTGCGTCATCTGTCTTGAGGTATTTGATCATGCAGACCCCCCCTTTCATAAGCAAATCAGTATACAAGGGCTTGCTTGAATGGGGCAATAGATAAAAAGGGGACGATGTCACGACTACTACCCATTCATATCGAGGAATAATCGCGACTTTTCCTCGGTGCCAGGAGTTTTGGTATTGCCTTTGGCCTCCGGGGCCAGGGCTATCTCGATCTCCGTGAGAAAGCGCTCCGGATCCCGCTCCACGAACTGGTCGATGATATTGATGGCGATGGCCGAGTCGGGAGCCGCTGGCGACAGGCCCCTTTCGGCGGCCGCGTCACGCAGGCGACCGAAGCCCTCACCTATGCGATCGTAGGGACCGCGATGGAAGCCAACCAAAAAACACCCGGCGGGCAGCTCATGAAGGGGCAATTCGGGGATGGGTCGGTCGCCTTCGCCTGGCATGAGGGCGCCGAAGTGTTTCGCGTCGCCCTCGTAAAAGACGATAGTTGTGTTGAAATAGAAGTGATCGCTGCGGTAGATGCTTTCCTCGAGCCCTATGGGAAT
>JBMOIK010000622.1:0-1856 GCA_049317365.1 Rectinemataceae bacterium
GAACACCCGCTGCCGCGGGAACACCCGCTGCCGCGGATGCCGCCAAGGTGGATCAGGCTTCGGAGTATCGGGTAGAGCGATATCCCTTCCGCACAGGTACGCTCCTGTCCGTAGTGCTTCAGTCTGTCTCGGCTCGGCTGTCCCCTGCAGCTGCCCTGCGCCAAGCCGTAGTTCAGCGGCCAGGGGAGTCCACTCCGCGGGCCGTGGACATGGAGGCCCTCCTCTATCGCTACTCCAGGGACAATGACCTTGAACTAAAGGCAGGTGACCGGGTTGTCATTCCCTTTGGGGCCTTCGAGGTCTTCGTTACCGGTGAAGCGACCAAGTCAGCCTTTGTGAAGATCACCGGCCTGACTCGACTCAGGCAGGCAGTCGAACCCTTCCTGACAGCCTACAGCTCGATCCGGGCCGTGAATGTAGTCAGTCCGAGCGGTGATACTTCTAGTTATGACCTTTTCAGGGCTGATCGCTATGGGGAGCTTTCTCAGGATCCCTTTCTGCGGCCTGGGGACAGGGTTGTCATTGGCCGATTGCAGCGCGCAGTCGTGGTTGCCGGTGAGGTTGAGCGACCAGGGACCTATCAATTGCTTCCAGGCGATGGGCTTGTCCAGCTCATAGAAGTGTATGGGGGGGGCTTCGGGGATAAGGCTGATCCTACCCGACTCTTGCTGACCCGGCTTTTACAGGCTGAAGACTCGGCTGGAGAGCGCAGGAATCTTTCCTATGCCAGTTCGCGGACCTTTTCGCTCGTGAACCGCGACACCATCCTGGTCAGGCCGGAGCAGGATCTGCTTCCAGTGGCTTTTTTCGAAGGCGCAGTCAATGCCGCGATAGCCAACAAGGATGCGACTGTAAGCCTTGGAATCATGAACAAGTACGCCTACCGATTCTTCCCGGGAGAAACCCTTTCGGCGGCAGTTCGTGCCAACGAAAAAAACTTCAGCGCCGAGGCTCACCTTCAATATGCGTATATTCTCCGCGCTGGAAGCAGGATTCCGGTTGATCTTTCCAGGTATCTTTATGACAGGAGCGCAAAAGACGACCAGCCCCTGGTGGCGGGCGACCAGATTGTCATTCCCTTCAGGCAGTATTTCATTACGGTTGGCGGGGCGGTAAAAATCCCTGGTCGATATCCCTATGTGCCTGACCGCAATTGGACCTACTATGTAGGGCTTGCCGGTGGAGTGGATGTTGACCGCAACTCGGGCAACGAGCGCAAGATCCTGGACCAGAATGGAAAGACCAGGGCTCTTGGCGCAGCGCTCCAGCCTGAGGATTCCATCATCCTGGCATCCAATAGCTTCCTCTATGGGCTGGGCCAGACCTCGGCCATCCTTTCGACCACCGTATCGATAATCTCGCTGGTATTGACTGTCTATAAATTGGCCTTCCCTTGATCTGGGCTTCAAAGAGGCGGGAATCCCATTCACGATTGACAGCGCGCCTTCGCCCCATCACTCTATAAGCATGGCAGCCTTCATTCCGGTCCTGTTTATTGTTGTTTTTGTGGTCTTTGCCCTCGTCATTGCCGCTTCGATGCTCGGAAAGGGGCGGGAAGGCCGCAGAGGAGGGGGCAAAAAGGCCAAACAGAAGGACCGCGGCCAGATAATCAAGGAAGCGACCCGGCGCCTGGCAGCCAATCCCAAGGATGTCGAGGCCTTGGGCATGGTTGCAGACCTCGCATGGAGGGAGCAGGACTGGGAACAGACCTTCAAGAACTATGGCGAGCTCGTCGAATACGGTGCGGGCAACTCCGAGGTCGATGAGTTCACGGCCAATTCCCGGCATGGTCTTTCTGCGATGCGCCTGAATCGGCTTGAGGATGCCTATAAGGCCTTTGCCGTTGCCCGGACCAT
>JBMOIK010000623.1:0-1854 GCA_049317365.1 Rectinemataceae bacterium
GCCTGAGCCTGGCGGCCATCCTTATCTTTTTCGTCGGCAGCAGGGCTGATGCCCGCGCGGCGGCATCGCTGAAGGGGATCCCGCTTGGCACGAGGAGCGTTGTCCTTGCGGTCCTGGCCTGCGTGTGTGCCTCGGTGCTCAACACCTCCAACAAGATCGCCCTGAACGGAGGCGTTTCGATCATCCATCTCATCATGTACCGCTACGTAGTGGTCTGCGTCATCTCGGCGCTCTGGATCGTGAAGGATCGCAGTTCCTTCGTGCCTTCGAGAAAACTCCTCATCGCGAGCGCTTCCTGCGCAGTGTTGATGCTTGTGAGCATGTTCTGCGCGCTCACTGCACTCGCTGGAGGAGAGGTATCGGTCGTGATTCCCATCGTCTCGCTCAGTTTTCTTTTCACCGCAGTGCTTTCCTTCGTCTTCCTGCGCGAGAAACTCTCCGTCATGAAGGTCCTCGGCATCGCCCTCGCCGTGGCGGGGATCTTCGTAATAGGATGAGGCCCGTCGATCTGAGCATTTTATTTTCTGTGGAAAGGCGATACGATCGCGCGCAGGCGGGAGGCGATCCTTGATCAAGGTAGAGGGGCTGGGCAAGCGCTACGGCGGGCGAACGGCTTTGGAAGATATTTCCTTTTCCATCTCGAAGGGTGAGATCGTCGGATTCCTGGGACCGAACGGCGCCGGCAAGACGACGACGATGAACATCATCGCCGGCTACAGCTCCGCGACATGTGGAAGGGTGCTGATCGACGGCCTCGACGTACTCGAACATCCCATGGAGACCAAGCGGAGAATCGGCTACCTGCCTGAGCAGCCGCCTCTCTACAACGAGCTCACGGTGGACGAGTATCTCGCCTTCGTGGCCGAGCTCAGGAAGCTGCCTGCGGGGCAGCGGCGGCAGGCGAGGGACGAGGCCCTGGAACTCAGCTCCCTCGTGGAGGTCCGTAAACGGGTGATACGCAATCTCTCCAAGGGATACAGGCAGCGCGTCGGACTGGCGCAGGCCCTGATCGCGAAACCCGACATCCTCATCCTCGACGAGCCGACCGTCGGCCTCGATCCGTTCCAGATCACCGAGATCCGCGACCTGATAGCCAAGCTCGGAAAGGACCGCACCATCATCCTTTCCTCGCATATCCTTCCTGAAGTGAGCATGGTCTGCAAGCGCGTGCTCATCATCGCCGGAGGCAGGATCGTCGCGGACAGGGCAATGGATGGCATTGCCGGAACAGAGACCGGCTCGGGATCGGTGGTCGTCCGCGTGGCGGCGAATGAGGAGGACACTTCGCGGCTCCTGTCTTCGGTGACGGGAATGGAGCGCATAACCTGCCTGGGATCCTTCGAGGCGGGGAGCTGCGACTTCCGCCTGGACGCGGAGGGCGGCAAGGACCTTCGCCGGGAGCTCTTCGCGGCCTTCGCGGCCTCGACGCTTCCCCTCATCGGCCTTCGGACTGCGAGTCCTTCCCTCGAGGACGTGTTTCTTCAGCTCACCATGAAAGAAGCGGAGGCCTGAGATGGGCGCGATATTCCGGCGGGAACTCCTGTCCTACTTCGTCACTCCTTCGGGCTACGTCTTCCTGGGATTGTTTCTTCTCTTGTCCGGAATCCTGTTTTCCTTCGGAACCATCCTTTCGGGTAACTCCAGCTTTTCAGGCTTCCTCGAATCGATACAGTTCATCTTTCTTTTTTCCACGCCTGTCCTCACGATGCGCCTCATGTCCGAGGAGACCCGGCAGAAGACCGATCAGCTCCTGTTCACGAGTCCCATTGGCCTCCACGAGGTGGTACTCGGCAAATATTTTGCCGCGCTGGCCCTCTTCTGCATGGCCTTCCTTGCCATTCTCTCGTACTCGGT
>JBMOIK010000624.1:0-1846 GCA_049317365.1 Rectinemataceae bacterium
TCGTGGAAGTCTCCGACGGAAGCTTCAGTTTCGAGGGCACGCAGACCCTCGTCTACACGCACGATGGCGCAACTCAAGTCCACACGGTCAGGATCAGGCCACGATAGGAAGGAACTTCATCGATGAAAGCGCTTCGGGCCAATGCAGACCACTTCATCAAGAACGGTTGGCGTGGGTATGGTATCCATGGACGAAGCTCGCTATAAGGTTTATTGCCTTCTGCACGCATCGGGAGGCTGGCAGGAGGAAGCTATCATGTTTGAAGGTGCATCAGCCCGTCCGGAACGGAGCATCGGGATTTGCCTTGGAGCCTCGACTTTCTCCCTCGTGGAGATCGAGAGCGGCGCGGCAGGTCGCAGGATACACGACGTCCATGTCGAGGCGCACAATGGCGACCCCAAGGGCACACTTGCCCGGGTCCTCGACGCCCGGCAGATCAGCGGCAAGTACATCGCGGTTACCGGGCGGAAGTTCCGCGAGATCACGAACATCCCTTCGATCATCGAGCCCGAGGCCACGGAGATAGCCTATGCCTTCACCCTGGGCAGGTCCGCGAAGGTCGATGCCATCGTGTCGGCCGGCGGCGAGTCCTTCATCGTCTACGAGCTCGACGAGCGTGGAAAGGTCTCGCGCATCAGCTCGGGCAACAAGTGTGCCTCTGGAACGGGCGAGTTTTTTCTCCAGCAGATCCGGAGGATGAACATCGGCATCGACGAAGCGGTTACCCTCGCCGCTAGCTCCGGAAAGCCGCACCAGCTTTCGGGCCGCTGTTCGGTATTCTGCAAGTCCGACTGCACCCATGCCCTCAACAAGGGCGAACCCATCGCCGATGTGACTGCGGGCCTCGCGCGGATGATCGCCAACAAGATCCACGAGCTCCTCGTGAAAATCCAGGCTCGCAGCGTCCTCGTTGTCGGTGGCACCTCCAGGAACCACGCGGTTATCGGCTTCCTCAGGGACAGGATCGAGGAAGTGAGGGTCATTCCCGAGGCGCCTTATTTCGAGGCCCTGGGTGCAGCGCTCTGGGCCCTCGACCAGCGCCAGTCCACGGTTCCAGCGAAGGGAGCGTATTTCCGCGACCAGCGCTCCTCCTTCGAATTCCTGAAGCCCATCAGGGACTACGAGTCCATGGTCGAATTCAAGTCCATGCCCTATGGCGAAGCGAAGGCGGGGGACGAGTGCGTCATCGGCCTGGATGTCGGTTCGACGACCACCAAGGCCGTGCTCTTCCGGATCGCGGACGAGCGGATCCTTTCCTCCAAGTACCTCCGCACCAACGGCAATCCCATCGAGGCCTCCAGGCAGTGCTACGCAGCCCTCGAGGAGAACCTGCGCGGCATCGGCGTTCGCATCAAGGGCCTGGGCGTCACCGGCTCGGGGCGATACATCGCCGGTCTCCACGCTGGCACGGGCGGCATCGTCAACGAGATCATCGCCCACGCCCGTGCGGCTGCCCACTTCGATCCGGAGGTGGACACCATCTTCGAGATCGGTGGCCAGGACGCCAAGTACACCTTCCTCACCAACTCGGTAGCCTCCGATTATGCGATGAACGAGGCATGCTCCGCTGGCACGGGCTCCTTTCTCGAGGAGTCGGCCCTCGAGTCCCTCGGCGTTAAGATGGAGGACATCGCGCCCATCGCCCTGGCCGCCATGAATCCGCCCAACTTCTCCGATCAATGCGCGGCCTTCATCTCCTCGGACATCAACACCGCCCTCCAGGAGGGCATCACCCGCGAGGACGTGGTTGCCGGCCTCGTCTACTCGATCTGCATGAATTACGTCAATCGTGTGAAGGGCTTCCGCCAGACGG
This sequence comes from Rectinemataceae bacterium, assembly GCA_049317365.1. Classification (GTDB taxonomy): domain Bacteria; phylum Spirochaetota; class Spirochaetia; order Treponematales; family Rectinemataceae; genus CAIJMU01. The sequence goes on from JBMOIK010000624.1 coordinate 1,814, forward strand.
GTGCCAAGGTCTTCATGCAGGGAGGGGTCTGCT
>JBMOIK010000625.1:0-1842 GCA_049317365.1 Rectinemataceae bacterium
CTCCCTCCTGGTGCTCGCGCGTCCCGCTTTCCGTACATGAAAAAGCGGGGCCACCCCATGGTGACCCCGCTATAGTAGTCTCAATGGCCCAGTCCTTTGGGGGACAGCGCAGGATCAGCGAAGCCTGAGTACCACTGCAGTGAGCGGTTCCACGCTGATTGTGTTGCCCGCGACGGTGAAGCCCTCGGGTTTCGAAACGCCCTGGGGAGAAGCCTCGGCACGATCGACGAGGACAGTTGCGCCTTCCAGCGACCTCCCCGCATCGAACTGGATCGGCACATCGCTGTTGACGTTCACGAAGACAGCGAGCTTCGAACCCTGCCAGTCGAGGGTCCAGCCGATGGACAGTTTGTCGGCGTTGGGAATCTGCGTCATGGCAGTCTGGATGGCCTTGGCGTCACCGATCCGGAAGGCGGGTTCGGCTTTGCGGAGGGCGATCATCCCGGCGATCCAGTCTGCACTGGCCTGGTACTCGGCCTCGATGGTCCAGGGGAACTGGTTGATGTTGTCCGAAGAATCGTAGGAGTTGTGAACAAAGTCGCCGGTGATGTCCTGCTTGGAATCGATCTTCGGCTTGGTCCTTCCCCGCTCGTCGCCGCCGTGGAGGAAGGCTATGCCCTGGCTCGTGAGCACGAAGAACTCCGCAAGCTTGATGCGGGCAGCGATCTCGCTGCGCTCGTCGGCGTTGGCGTCGGTGAGGCCGACGTTGAAGGAGATGTTGTCGTGGAGGGTAAGGTTGTCGTGGGCGGTGACGTACTGGAGGTTGTCGCCGGGAGAGTCGGCCTTGTAGTTGAGCATGGGGCGACCAGCGAGGTTGTTGAAGATCATCACGGGATTGGTGGGCTTCCCGGTGACGAAGCCCTTTTCGCGGTCGTTCATCCCGCCTGCCTTGAGGGCGCTCCTGATCTCGTCGTTGAAGACCGCGGCCAGGTCGGTCTGCATCATGTAGTCCTGGTTGAGGACGGCCACCGTCGAAGGGCCGCGGTACATCTTCCAGCCCTCGCCCTCGAAGAGGACGTCGTCCTTGCCGGGAATCCTCGCGACCTCGGTCCGCGCCTTCAGGACCGTCTCCGCCGCCATGAGGCCCATGAGGTCGAAGCGGAAACCGTCGACCTTGTAATCGCCCACCCAGGTCCGGAGAGAGTCGGTGACCAGCCTCGCCATCATGGGCCGCTCGGTTGCCGTATCGTTGCCGCAGCCTGAATCGGAGGTGAAGCCGCCCTTGGCGTTGCGCCTGTAATAGTAGCCCGGAACCACGTCCTCAAGGATGGAGGTAGCGCCGGTGTGGTTGTAGACCACGTCGAGGAGGACCCCGATGCCCGCGCGGTGGAGTTCCTTGATGAGCGTCTTGAGTTCGACTATGCGTGCGTAGGGGTCGGCTGGGTCGCTCGAGAACCAGCCCTCGGGAGTGAGGTAGTTGTGGGGATCATAGCCCCAATTGTAATTGTTGCCGCTCGAGGTCCCCGTCTTTTCGTAGGCTGTCTTCGACTCGTCATTGTAATAGAAGTTGAGGACGGGCATGAGCTGGACGTGGGTGACTCCGAGTTCCTTGAGGAAGGGGATCTTCTCGATGAAGGCGAGGTAGGAACCCGGCCGTGCGGTGACGCCTGCGTCGGATGCGATGGTGAAGTCCCGCACGGAAAGCTCGTAGATGATGGCGTCCTCGCGCTTGGCGAGCTTCACGTCCTCAAAACCCTCCCAGCCGCCCTGGGGGCCAGCCTTGGCGGGGTCGATGATCGCGCCGCGTCCGGGTCCCGAACCGCGGAACAGGTCCATCCCGCGCGCCCAGGGGTCGAGGGCGATGCGCTCCTGGCTTCCGAAAAAGGTCGAGTACTCATAGAA
>JBMOIK010000626.1:0-1842 GCA_049317365.1 Rectinemataceae bacterium
AGTCAGGACCATGACCTCTTATCGGCGGGGAGGCGGCAGGAGTTGAAAGCTTCGCGCTCAGCCTGCCGCCTTCAGCGCCTCCATCAGCGCCTCCATCAGCTCCGCACCCTGCCTGTCGATCTCTTCCATGAGGCGAGGGAAGCTCGAATCGTCACCGCTTCTGACCGCCGCTTCCAGTTCGGCAGCGTAACTGTAGAGGGCTTCGCCGCCCATGTTGCCCGCCGAGCCCTTCAGCCGATGGGCCATCTTCCTGATCTCCTTGCCATCCCCGGAGTTGACCGCTGCCCCGAGCTGCGCGACCAGGACAGGAAGATCGGACAGGAAGGCCGACATCAGTTCGCGCGCGAGTTTCCTGTCTCCCATGACCCTCTCGAGGAAATCCAGCTCGTTGAAGACCATGTCTGACGGGACCGAAGGAGGAGTCCCGCCAGCATCCACGGGCCCGGTTCCGGCCGCTGCGGCCAGAACCGGGGCAGCTGCCTCCACGGGCAGCCATTTATGCAGCATTGCGATGAGCTTGGCCGTATCGACGGGCTTGCTGAGGTAGTCGTCCATGCCCGCCGCCAGGCACTTCCCCCGGTCCTCGGGGAGGGCATTGGCGGTCATCGCAATTATTGGTATGCGACGCTCCTGCCCCTCCCATACCCTGATCTCCATCGTGGCTTCGTAGCCATCCATCTCGGGCATCTGGCAGTCCATGAGGACGAGGTCGTAGCGGCGGTTCCGCACCGCCTCTAGGGCCTCCCTGCCGTTGGCCGCCGCGTCGGTCCGGAAGCCGAGCCTTTCCAGGATCCTGGCGGCCACAAGCTGGTTTGTCGGATTGTCATCGACGACGAGCGTCCGCTTCCCCTCGTAGGAAAGCCTGACAGCCTCCGGGATGAAGGAATCCCCGGATGCGGAATCAAGGGAAAGGCCATCCTGCCCGGATGCATCGAGTGCGGCCGATTCCTCGAAAGAGGCAGTGAACCAGAAGGTCGAACCCTGACCTTCCACGCTTTCGAGGCCGATGGATCCTCCCATGAGTTCGACGAGCTGCTTCGAGATGGAAAGCCCAAGGCCCGTGCCTCCGAACCTCCGGGTCGTGGAGCTGTCAGCCTGGGTAAAGGGCATGAAGAGCTGGGACCGGCGGTCCGGGGCCACGCCGATGCCCGAGTCGGCGATCAGGAAGCGCAGGATTGTCCGCCTCGGGCCTTCGGCGGGGGAGGCCCTGCCTTCGAGGACCGCCCGGAGCGTCACCTCGCCCGTGGAGGTGAACTTGACCGCGTTGCCCAGGAGGTTGACCAGGACCTGCCTGAGCCGTCCTGCATCCCCCCGGAGCCTGGCAGGGACGGCGGGGTCGATCATGCTGGAAAGCGCAAGCCCCTTTTCCTCGGCCTTGACCGCGAGGATGTCGATGGCCTCGGCCAGCACCTTCCTGGGCTCGAAGTCGATGATCTCGAGCTCCATCTTCCCGGCCTCGATCTTGGAGAAGTCCAGGATGTCGCTTATCAGCGACAGGAGGGTCTGGCCGCTCGAGCGCAGGACCTCGGCGAAGCGCCGCTGCTCGGGGTCGAGCCGCGTGTCCAGGAGGAGGCCTGCCATTCCCAGGACGCCGTTCATGGGCGTGCGGATCTCGTGGCTCATGGAGGCGAGAAAGGCGCTCTTGGCAAGGTTGGCGGCCTCGGCCTTCTCCGCGAGGGCGAAGGCCAGGGCCCGCTCCCGGAGGAGGGCCGCCTCGGCCTCCTTCTGCCCTGTAATGTCCCAATTGGTACCGATAAGGCGGACCCGTCCGTCCTCGGCCTGCCGGATGGCGATGGAGCGGATGTTCCGGACGCTCCCGTCTGGCCACAGGACACGGAACTC
>JBMOIK010000627.1:0-1839 GCA_049317365.1 Rectinemataceae bacterium
ACAAACGCGTTGACGTACCGGGGACTCGAACAAGGGATGGGCAAAGGTCACGTTAGGAACCCAGGAGATCCTGCGAGTCGCGACTCGTCGCAATCCGGCGCGCCGGCATCCGACTATGGCCGCTTTTGCCGCACAGGTTGCGGAGCAGCTCACGCGGAGTCTTCCAAACGGTCTCGTCGGGATTGAAGGCCCAGCTCCGACCGATGGTCATGCAGGTTTCCCAGGGCTGGAAGCGCTCCGGAGATGGATAGGTTTCCTGGACGACCGGAACGAGTTCCATGCTGCCGTCGCTGTACTTGGCCATCTGCTTTTTTATCCAGCCACGGATGCCGGGGATCTTGAACAGGAAAACTACCTGCTTGAAGAACTTCTCGCTCTCCGGGCCATCGCTCGAGGGTGCCTTGCCGGTTTTCACCGGGATGCCAGTCTTGGGTATGAACTGCTCGGGAGTGACAAAGTCGTAGCCAGGACCCAAGCGGTCATTGATGAGGGTGTCAGGGCTGAGTTCGTGGATGAGCTTGTGAAAGCGCGCAGTGTCGTATTTCTGGTGGTTGCAGAGACCGTCGAACCAGATGAGGCTCACCGGGCCGTAGTCGGTCAGGAGTTTCCGGAGCTGGCTCTCCATGTAGTCAAGGTAGCCAGCCCATTCGCTGCGCTTGGGCTCGCCCAGCCAGGTGGAAGCGATGGGCTTTTCAGTCCGCCGATAGCCGGGATGGTTCATGTCGGGCGGCGAGTAGTAAAAGCCGAGGCGCATCCCGCGCGTGGCGCAGGCCTGCGACAGTTCCTTGCAGATATCCCGGGCGAAGGCTGTGCGCGTGATCTTGTATTCGGTGCCGGGAGCGTCAAACATGCAAAATCCATCGTGGTGCTTGGCTGTGATGACGATATAGCGCATGCCTGCGTCCCAGGCTGTGCGCACCCAGGCATCGGCATCGAAATCCACCGGGTTGAAGCGCTCAGGGAGAGCCTGGTACTCAGCCTCGCTGATAGTCGAGGGCGTCCCGAACATGGCTTCCGAAAGCCTCGGGGCCATGACGGGCCACGAGGCCTCGGTTCCTGCCACCGAATAGGCGCCCCAATGGATGAAGAGGCCAAAACGTGCATCGAGATACCAGGCCAGGCGGGGATCAATGACTGGGTTTGAGTGCTGTGCTTCCATGAATGGTAGTTCCTCCTGCAACGACTGCCTTTGAACACTATAGAGGAGACTGTACCCACACGAGGGCGGAATTCGCAGTGCTAAATATTTCCCAACCACTGCGCCACGTTCGGCGAAAGAATTCTCTACTTCCATTGCTCCTTTTAGAAAACAATGCTAAAACTTTAGCCGAGGTGAGGCATGGCTGAGAAAACCAGACTTCGGGACGTTGCTGAGGCGGCGGGCGTATCCCTGTCGACAGCCTCCCTCGTCCTCTCGGATCAGGGAAGAATAGCCCCCGATACGAGGACGAGGGTCCTCGAAGCCGCCCTCAAGCTCGGGTACAGGCAGAAGCGCAAGAAGGAGGAGGAGCGGAGGGCGACCGGACGCCTGGACATCGCCATCCTCCTGGACATCGATCCCGAGTGGTCCATCGTCCTCACGCTGATACGTCCCATCATCCAGGAGTTCGAGCGGACAGTGGGGATAGCCGGGTTCAACACCATCCTCATACCCATATCCAGGAGCGACTCGGATGGCCAGATCGCGGAGAAGGTCAGGGCCTCGGGAGCCATAGGTGTCGCCACCATCCACTTCACCTCGCCCGACCTGATACTCCTCCTCGAGGCGGCGGGAATACCGGTCGTAATTGTCATGAACTCGAGCCATCAGGACCGCTTCTATACCGTCTGCGTCGACGA
>JBMOIK010000628.1:0-1829 GCA_049317365.1 Rectinemataceae bacterium
GAGGCGAACCCGTTAAAGGTAGCATCCTTCGCTTGCCCGCGTCAAGCGGAGGAACCCGCATCAGCCATGCTTCAAATGCCTCATCGAACTTCCAGCCAGTTACCCGGCGCGGAGGGGAGTATTACCAGAAGGCCGCCAGACTGTCAACGAATCAAGGCCTGATTCATGCATCTTTCCAGTAAAAATCCCCATCTCCAAAACGACGGTGCTGAATGGCTTCAAGAAGGTCCTCCTCTTCGATGGACGCAGTTCCCCGGAGATCGGCGATTGTCCGAGAAACTTTGAGGATGGAATGACAGGCGCGTGAACTCAGGTCCATTTGGGCAACAGCTGCCACAAGCGCTTCCTGGGCGATGCCGGATAAGCCGCAGAACCTCGAAACCATCGCGGGATCAAGACTGGCATTGAGGACAAAGCTACCCGGATAATGTCTCCTGCGCTGCATTTCCCGTGCCCCCTCGACTCGTGACCGTATGTCGGCAGAGGACTCTCCAGGAGGACCGAGAAGGTCACGCCGGGCCAGGGGGCGCACCGGTACCCTGAGGTCCACTCGATCGAGGAGTGGAGCACCGAGACGTTTCCAGTAGCTGGCAAGTTCGATGACTGAGCAAAGGCAGGGGCGACCCTCCCTGCCGAGGTTTCCGCAAGGACAGGGATTGGTTGCAAGGAGAAGCTGGAAACGGGAGGGAAAGCGGACTGAGCGGCCGGCACGGGCGATGGAGATCGATCGGTCTTCGAGGGGTTCGCGAAGGGCCTGGAGGACATTCCGGTGGAACTCCGGAGCCTCGTCGAGGAAGAGGACTCCGTGGTGGGCCAGGGCGGCTTCACCGGGGCGGAGGGAGCGGCCGCCACCGAGGATACCCTCGAAGGAGGCGCCGTGGTGGGGGCTCCTGAAGGGAGGCCGTACTACGAGGCCGGATGCAGGAGGAAGGGCGCCTGCCAGAGAGTGCAGGGCCGTCACTTCGATCGAGGCGGACCTGTCGAGATCGGGGAAAAGACCTATGAAACGCCGGGCCGCGAGGGTCTTGCCAGTTCCAGGAGGTCCGAAGAGCAGGAGATTATGGCCACCGGCTGCGGCGATCTCCATGGCCCGGCGCACGCGGGGGAGGCCTCGTATGTCTGAAAAATCGCCTTCCGCGGAGCCCAGGGTCGAAGGCAGGTCCACATGGACCGGGTCGACGACTTCTGGAGGAGCCTGGCCAGTGCGGATGGCGATAAGCGCATCTGTCGCCGCAGAGAGCCTTTCTATGGGGAAAATCCGTCCCTCGCCGAGGGCCCTCGCTTCCCTCGCGTTTCCCAGAGGGACGATGAAGTTGCGAAGGCCCTCCCGTAGGCCTGCGGCGATGGCAGGCAAGACGGCTCGGACCGCGCTGACCTGCCCGTCGAGCCTGAGTTCTCCAAGTGCCAGGACAGGCACCCCCGGATCGGGCATGGCCCCAGAGGCTGCGAGGATGCCGAGCGCAATCGGGACATCATAGGCAGCTCCTTCCTTTCGAAGTGCGGAGGGGGCCAGGCTGACGAGAACCCTGTCCAGGGGAAACTCGAAGCCCGAGTTCCTGACAGCTGCCCGGACACGCTCGCGGGCCTCCCTGACAGCACCATCGGCGAGTCCGACAAGGTCCACCGCAGGAATGCCACGGCGGACATCCACCTCGACAGTAACAAGGTCGCCCTCGAAACCCGAGGGCTCGTGCGCGAAGAGTTTCATGCTGCCTCCACATCAGGTACGCCCACAGGCTACGCTCGTGCTTGCGAACTGAGGGCATATTGTGCAGAATTCGAAGTGTCAGCGTTCGCGCTTGCGGAACAGCGTCACGAGGAAGGAAAGG
>JBMOIK010000629.1:0-1824 GCA_049317365.1 Rectinemataceae bacterium
AAACGGCGTTCCCTGCTATGTGGGCACGAACGTCAAGCAGCACGGGCACAACATCGCAACCCTCGTCAAGGAACTCCTGCCCAAGGGCGGCAACGTCGTGGCGATCGAGGGAACCGCGGGACATGCCCAGACCATCGCCTTCAACGAGGCCTTCGCCGAGGATTTCAAGGGAACCAAGATCGTCTTCCTCGACAAGCAGCCTGCGGATTTCGACGCCGACAAGGCCCTGGCCAAGATGAACGACTACCTGACCAAGTACGGCAACAAGATCGATGTCATCATCTCCCACGATGGCGGCATGCTCGCCGGCGTCATTGCCTCCCTCAAGGCTGCAGGCAAGCTCGGCAAGATTCCCATTGTGTGCGCCGGATCCAACAAGGTCATCTATGACACGATCAAGGCTGGCAATGTCTATGGGACCTCGACCCAGGATCCTGGGGTGGAAGGTGCCCTCGCCGTATCAACGCTCATCGACATGATGAAGGGCAAGAAGCCCCCACAGTGGGTGGAGCTTCCGATAAAGCCTGCCAACAAGGCCACAATCGACAAGTTCAACTGGTTCTGATCCGGGATTTTCCGGACCTGTACAGCTCGACCGGAGGAGGGGAGCCGCGAGGTTCCCTTCCTCCGGTCGAGGCAGCACCACCCATCGCTGGGGGTCCGCTTATCATGAAGTTCTCCAGGAGGGACCTGCGCATGGACCGGAACATTCTCGAGATGCGGGAGATCACCAAGACCTTTCCGGGTGTTGTCGCCCTGGATCGCGTTTCCTTCAGTGTGGTCCGGGGTGAGGTCCACGCCTTGGTTGGCGAGAATGGAGCGGGCAAATCGACGCTCATGAAGGTGCTCAACGGAGTCCTCGAGGCCAATTCAGGAGACATCCTGATCGACGGCAAGCCTGTGGTCCTGAAGGGGACCAAGGACGCGCAGGCAAGGGGAATCAGCCTCATCTACCAGGAGTTCAACCTGGTCAATACCCTGAGTGTGGCGGAGAACATCTATCTCGGGTTCATGAAGACGGGAAAGGCTCGCTTGATTGACTGGAAGGGGGCCAGAAAGGACGCAGCCGATCTGATAAGCCGCCTCGGATTCGATTTCAGCGTGAACGAGAAGGTCCAGAACCTGAGCGTCGCCGAAAGACAACTTGTGGAGATTGCAAAGGCCCTTTCCGTGAATGCGCGCATCATCGCCATGGACGAACCTACATCCTCCCTGACACGGAACGAGATAGCGAGGTTGTTCGAGATAATCATGGAACTCAGGAAGAACGGTATCACCGTGATCTATATCTCGCACAAGCTCGACGAGGTCTTCTCCATCTGCGACAGGGTGACCGTCCTCCGCGACGGCCGCATCATCGATACCAGGCCGGTGTCGGAGACCAGCCATCCCGAGATCATTTCGAAGATGGTGGGTCGCCCGGTCGAGATGAGCTATCCCCGGCGTGAAACCGCTGTCTCCTCCGACGTAGTACTCGAGGCGCGGGGTCTGTCCTGCGCCGGATTTGTAAGGGATGTGTCCTTCTCCCTGCATCGGGGCGAGATCCTCGGGATCGCGGGTCTCGTGGGTTCCGGTCGCACGGAACTTGTCGAGGCCATTTTCGGGGCTCGGCCCCTGCACGGTGGCGAGATCCTCATAAATGGCAGCAAGGCGAGGATCAGGAGCACAGCGGATGGCAAGGCCTGCTCGATCGGACTCGTGACGGAGGACAGGAAGGAGACGGGACTGGCCCTCCACTACAACCTGACGGACAATGTAGTCATCACCAATCTCCCCAAGGTGCGGAAGGGACTGTTCATGAGCCGGAAACTCGCCCGGACAGCC
>JBMOIK010000630.1:0-1811 GCA_049317365.1 Rectinemataceae bacterium
AAAAAAAGCGCCGGGGCCGTGGACAGGATCCTGCCGCCCGAGCCGTTGGGCAAGTCTTTCCCGTTCTCCATCGTTTGCTGCAATTAGCCTTGCGAATCCGGCAGTCTGGGTATATAGCATAGAGCGAGTGCTCGCTCTACTCGCATGGGAAGAAGTATGCCGAAAAACCCAAGGAGTTCCACAATGCATGATGCAGAAAAGAAGCTATCGCTCAGGACCAAGCTCATGTATGGCATGGGCGACGGCGGCATCAACCTCGCCGACACGATGGTGGGACTCCTCTTCGCCATCTTCTGCACCGACGTCGTCGGACTCCGCCCCGGACTGACAGCCCTGGTCATCTTTGTCGGACGGACCTTCGACTACGTCAACGATCCCATCATCGGCTACCTCTCCGACCGCACACGGACCCGCTGGGGCCGGCGCCGTCCCTTCATACTCTTCGGCATGCTGCCCTTCGCCCTGGCCTACATGCTCCTGTGGTGGAAGCCGCCCTTCGATAGCCAGCTCATCCTTGCCCTCTACTTTGGCTTCGCCTTCATCCTCTACGATACCATGGCGACGGTCCTCTACATGCCCTATTTCGCGCTGACGCCCGAACTGACCCAGGACTATGACGAGCGTACGAGCCTGACCACCTTCCGCATGGTCTTCTCCACCATCGGGGCGATGGTTGCCTACGTCGTTCCCCTTGCGATCATCGGAACCATGAACGCGGCCAGCACAGGGCGCGTCATGTACGTGGGCATCGCCGTTGCACTGATCAGCATCCTGCCCATGATCGGAGTCTTCCTCGGCACCCGTGAAAAGCCCGAATACCAGGACCAGAAGGAGCCGAGCCTCAAGGAATCCATCCTTGCCGCCGTGAAGAACAAGCCCTTCCTCTATGCGGGGGGCATTTTCCTCCTTGGCTGGGTAGCGCTCGACGTCATGCAGGCAGCCCTCCTCTATTTCCTCAAGTATCGCCTGCGACTTGAGCAGCACTATGACCTTGTCTTCGCAACCCTCTTCATTGCTGCGCTCATTTCCTTCCCGGTCTGGAACCTGATTGCAGCCCGTTGGGACAAGAAGCGCGCCGTCATGGCCGGGATGGCCTTTCTCGCCTTCGCGGTTATCTGCATGGGATTCATGCAGCCCGAGTGGGGTCTGCCGATCCTCCTGGGATTGAGCGCCCTCGTGGGAATCGGGCTCGGTGCCATCCAGGTGCTCACCTGGGCCATGATTCCCGACGCGGTCGAATGGGACGAGCTCCAGACCGGCCAGCGCCATGAAGGCATGTTCTACAGCCTCGTCCAGACCTTGAGGAAGATCGGCTCCTCCCTCTCCCTGCCCCTTGTCCTCCTGATGCTCGAGGTCACCGGCTACGTGGCCAACGCGCCGTCCCAGCCGCCAGCGACGATCTTGGGCATCCAGGCCCTGATCGGCCCGATCCCAGCGGTCTTCCTCCTTGTCGGCATCCTCTTTGCGAGCAGGTATCCGCTGGGCCGAAAGCGCTTCGAGGCCCTCCGGGCCGAACTCGCGGAGCGCCGCGCCGCCACTGGTGGCGCCGCCACTGGTGCGACCGGCGGGGCAGCCAGCGGCTCAGTGGCTGGCGAGTAGCATGTTTCCTTTGCCGGGTTTCCTTGCCGCAGCGGCGGCTCTACCGATGGAAACCACTGTGGTCGTCGACGACGGCGCCCACAACGGCTTCCCCGACATGGTCTTCTGGAAGGGGCAGTTCTGGCTGGTGTACCTCTCTTCCCCCTCGCATTTCGCCAGCCCACAAAGCCGACTGGTGCTCCTGCGTTCGGATGATACACAGCATTGGGAGG
>JBMOIK010000631.1:0-1803 GCA_049317365.1 Rectinemataceae bacterium
GGCCTGCCATTCCTTGATCTCGGGAGTGACCTTCATGACTGTTCCTTTGCTTTCAGGTTCTTGCCGCCCTCGGTGGAAATGATCGTGCGGGCATAGGGAAAGAGGGCTGGAGCGCCGCCAGTGTGCCAGAACAGGAGGGTCTGACCCTTCGTGAATTCGCCCCTCCTCACCATCGCAATCAGGCCTGCAAAGGCCTTGCCTGTGTACACCGGGTCGAGGAGTATGCCCTCGAGTCTGGCCACGAGGCCGATGGCCTCGCGCTCCGCCTCGCCGACGATGCCATAGCCCGCGCCGAGGAAGTCCTCGCGCACTGCAATGGACGCTGGATCGGGGCCGCTGCCCCCTGTGGACCCGCAGCCGATGCCGATGCGCTCCGCAGTCTCGACGGTTATCCTTCGCACCTCATCGACAAAACCTCCCCTTCCATCGTGCACCTTGTCGATGCCGATGGCGAGCGGCCGCGCGCGAAGGCCCGCGAGCGGAAGTCCGACCTCAAGCCCGGCCTGTGTGCCCCCGGAACTGGACGCAAACACGATCGCGTCAGCTTCGATTCCCCGGTCCCTGAGCTGGTCCCCGAGCTCCAGGGCGGCAGCGACAAAGCCCAGGGCTCCGACTCCGTTGGAGCCGCCATAGGGAATGATGTAGGGCTTTTTCCCGGCGGCCTTGAGTTCATCAGCAATATGAGGGATTTCCTCGCCCTTTCTCCGCTCGCCGCCCCAATGGATGGTTGCACCCAGGAGCGCATCCAGAAGGAGGTTGCCCTCCATCAGCTCAGGTTCCAGCCCGCCGAGGGCGAGGTGGCAATCGAGGCCCATCGCTGCGGCCGCAGCCGCCGTCTGCCTGCAGTGGTTCGACTGCGCGGCCCCACCGGTGACCAGGGTGTCGCAGCCCAGGGAAAGGGCCTCGCCGACCAGGAACTCGAGCTTCCGCGTCTTGTTGCCACCGAAGGCAAGTCCCGTCTGATCGTCCCGCTTCATCAGGATGCGCGGCCCACCGAGGGCCTGCGACAGTCGCCGAAGCTCGACCAGCGGCGTCGGGAAGAATCCGAGATCGGCACGGGGCAGGGAAGCGAGACGGTCCAGGGCAATCGACCTCATTAGGTCGTTCCCCCGGTTTCAAAGCCATAGCTCTCCACGACCTCTACCCGGTCTCCGAGCGTAACGCGCACCGGACAGGCTCGCCCCGCACCTTCGATACGCTGCCTTTCAGTCTCAGTGAGCTCCCCCGCGATGACATAGGCAATGGTAAGGCGAGCGATGCGGCGCGGAGCCGAGGTCATTTCCTTTTCCAGCGAAAAGGAGATGCCCCGCACGGGGATACCCTTGTCGCGCGCAAAGAGGGCCATGATGGTCGTTCCGCAGGCCCCGAGGGAAGCTGCACAGAGGTCGGTCGGGCTGAAGGCCGAGCCATCTCCGCCATTGTCTTTCGGAGCCATCGTCGTGATGATTGCGCCTGACTCGTGGACGAGCTCCATCGTCGTGGCTCCCGTCGAGCGCCCTGTGATCTTGACTGCCATGCTGTACCGCCTTTTCCGGGACTACTGTCCTGCGGGACGCCTGTCCTGCGGGACGCCTGTCCTGCGGGATCGGGAATACTGTTCAATGGCCATTGTAGCCTAGGCTCAGGTCTGATGAAAGCGGCGGCCGTACCCGAAGGGTCAGACCCCCAGGCTCAATCATTCGCTTCGCTATCTCAAGACCCGGCTCTATTCGACAGCCTAAGGTGTCGAGTTCCTTGGGTACCGAGTGTTCACGAATCATCGCCGTGTCGCCCTTGGTACTGCCCGGCGAATGGAAAAGGCCC
>JBMOIK010000632.1:0-1790 GCA_049317365.1 Rectinemataceae bacterium
GAATAAGGGTGCATGGCCGGATGCCGCAGGCGTCCGGCGAATTTACGCAGTGCTCGAATAAGGGTGCATGGCCGGATGCCGCAGGCGTCCGGCGAATTTACGCAGTGCTGGAATAAGGGTGCATGGCCGGATGCCGCAGGCGTCCGGCGAATTTACGCAGTGCTCGAATAAGGGTGCATGGCCGGATGCCGCAGGCGTCCGGCGAATTTACGCAGTGCTCGAGTAGGGTCTCCCGCTAGCTCTCCTCCAGCCCCTTCAGCTCTATGTTGTTCAGGCGCAGCCTGTGCGAGATCTCCTTGGCGAGCCGCGAGAACACGATGGTGCCCGCGTCCGGGTGGCCACGGGCTATTTCCCTGAAGCGCGCGTGGGAAAAGGCATAGATGCTTGCATCCCCGTCAGCTATCGCGTCGGCGGAACGGCGGTCCTTGTCGAGGAAGGCCATCTCTCCGAAAAAGTCGCCCTTCTGGAAGGTCGCCAGTTCGTGGCTCCCACCGCCTTGCAGGGCAAGCGAAATCTTTACTGCCCCGCTCCGTATGAAGAAGATCTCGTCGCTCATCTCGCCCTGCGAGAAGACCTTCTGCCCTGCGGGCAATTCGCGTAGTTCGATGCTGCCTGCGATTATGGCCATGACCTCCTCGGGTATCCCGCGGAAGAGGCTGAACTGTGCGATCTCGAAGGGACGGGGATCCCGGACGACCTGGTGCTCCGCCAGAAGGCTGTCCTCGCTCCACTGGATGGCCTCCTCGAGGCTCCTTGTGATCTTGAGGCTTTCGTTCTCCTGGGCGAAGCCAAGCTCATTCATGTATTCAAGCATCGTAATCCCGCCGGCAAGGCCTGAGTTGATGGAGGATAGACAGAGGATGCCGCCGTGCTCGTGGACCTTGCGGTGGATCTGCTTGAGCATGTTGACCGCGGTGAAGTCGATGGACCTGACCCGCTTCAAGTCGATGATGAGGCGGCGCGAGCTCGCGAAAGAACCTTCCAATTGGGTGTACAGCTGGTCGGCGGTGCCGAAGAAGAGCTGCCCCTGGAGCTCACAGACCGTAGTCGAACCACCGTGGGCCTCGAGGACGGCGCGCTCCTCTTCGGTGCGCCTTTTCTTCGAGAAGACCTTGGAACCGTCGCGCTTGTGGCGGATCACGGGGAAACCCACCTGCTCGCGGAGGAAGAGGATGATCGCCATCGCGATGCCGACACCCGAGGCCACGAGGAGGCTGTAGGAGAGGGCCGCCACGACGACTGCCACAATCACCGCGAAGTCCAGGCGCGTCGACTTGTGCTTCACCAGGTCGAGGCTCTTCACGTCGATCATCCTGAAACCGACCACCAGGAGGATGCCCGCGAGTGCGGAGATGGGTATCCAGGCGATGAACTGCGCGAGGAGCAGCAATATGGCGACGCCAAAGGCCCCCTCGAGTATGCCCGAAAGCCTCGTGCGGCCACCGCTTGAGAGGTTGACGAGGGTTGCGCCCATCGTGCCCGCGCCCGGCATTCCGCCGAAGAGGGCCGAGACGCCGTTGCCGATGCCCTGGGCCACGAGTTCGCGGTTGGAGTCGTTGCGCTGGCCGGTCATCACGCCGAGGACGACGCAGGTCTTCAGGGTGTCGATCGAGAGGAGGACAGCCAGCGTGGCGGCGGGAACGAGGACGGTGGCGAGGGTTGCGGGCTTGAGCGAGAGCAGGCCCCGCCAGTGACCTTCGAGGCTCGAGGCGAGGTCGGAGACCGAGGCCTGGATGACCCCAATCACCGCCTTGTTGTGCTCGAGGCTCCGGAGTTCGGGGTAAAAGAAC
>JBMOIK010000633.1:0-1779 GCA_049317365.1 Rectinemataceae bacterium
CTCGACGGTCAGCCTTTCCAGCTCATCGAGATAATCCTTCTTCCTGATCTCGGACGAATCACCCATCATTCCTCCCTGATGGTGATAGTGTAGTCCAGGATGAGCGTCGATGCACTAGCCTTGTGGCCATTGTCAATGGACCCTACAATAATAGGATGTCAGAAAAGGGAAAACGTTTCCGTTCCCTCACCTTCACGGTCAACCTGGTCTTGGTACTCGCGCTTGCGGCCGGGGTCGGTCTCGTGATGGCTTCCTTCACCTTGTCCCTTCTTTCCTCGAGGGACCTGTTGACCAGGAGCAACCTCCTCCAGCAGGGGAACATCATCTATGTGTCGATCGCGAATTTCATGCTTCCCGGCAATGCCCCCCTTGCGGTGAAATTCGTCAGCCAGATATCCCTCTCCAGCCCGGAGTCCACGATCTCCCTCTATCGACGCGATGGAGTGCCAGCGTTTTCCGACAACACAACCATCGATCGCGTCAACTCGAACCTCAAGCAGATGAAATTCATATCAAGGCCGATTCCGGTTCCCCAACCGGCGAGACTGACGGCTTCGCGTTTCAAGGAGGCGACAGCCAAACCACCACTGGAGGTTTTCTTCCGGGAGGACCAGGATGGCCGGACCTTTTTCCGGGCTTACCGTCCCCTCATCAACCTGCCCAAGTGCTCGGTCTGCCATGGGGCCGACCACACGGTCCGTGGTGTCATTGACATTCGTTCCGACGTGACCGCGATCATTCGCGCCCAGAATCTGACCATCGCGGGCGGGGCGGGTGGATTCCTCATCGTCGTCGGCCTGCTCGCCTTTTTTCTGGGATCCTTCCTTCGCGCAATTGTGCTGTCTCCGATCCGGGCGATCGGCAGCCTTTGCGCGCAGGTGACCTCGGGCAGCTTCGATGGCCGCATCGAGCTGCGCAGCAAGAATGAGATAGGCGATCTCGCACGGACCGTCAACCAGATGGTGGGCGGGTTGCGTGAACGCTTCGAGTTGACGAAATATGTATCACGGGGGACGATCGGTGCCCTCACCGAAGGGCAAAAACCGATTCGGGTGCAACGGACCATGCTCTTCACCGATGTGCGCGGATTCACCGCGTACACCGAAAATCATGATCCAGAGAGAGTTGTGGAAGCACTCAACCGGCTCCTTGAAAAGCAATCGGAGATCATCCATGAGTGGGGTGGTGACATCGACAAGTTCGTGGGAGACGAGGTCGTGTCTGTATTCGCGGGTGAAGACGCAGCGATCCGAGCCTGCAAGGCGGCCCGGGACATAGTCAGGCTCTGTGCGTTGCGGCCAAAGGATTTCGACGGCCTTGCGGTCGGCGTGGGAATGGCCAGTGGTTCCATCATCCAAGGCATGATCGGTTCTGACCTTCGAGCGGATTTCACCGTTATCGGCGATTCCGTCAATATCGCGAGCAGGCTTTGTTCGATCGCAAAGGTCGGGCAGGTGATAGTGAGCGATGCCACCAAGAGGGCAGCGGGTGGTGATATCTCGTTCACGGGACCTTTCGGCGCCAAACTCAAGGGCAAGGCCGCGCCACAGAAGGTGTGGATCCTCGAGGTGAAGGTATGAAGCTGAGGATACTTTTCACGTTGCTCACGGTCGTTGTTTTTTTGGCCATCGGCTGCGCCAAGGCGCCCGAGGAGACATATGCGCCAGCCGACTACTCGAGTTGGGCCAGGACAACTGCCGTTGTGCTCAATTATCCCATTCCCGGGCATGAGAACCACATGCGCATTCCGAGGATGAACGCCAAGGGATTCACCGCCCT
>JBMOIK010000634.1:0-1775 GCA_049317365.1 Rectinemataceae bacterium
AGCGAAAATCAAGGGAGTTATAACGGTTATCGCCCATGGCGAAATACTGTGATGTGCCGAGGTAGGAGTCCTTGCCGGGGAAGGCGGGGAAATTCCTTGTGTCCCAGTAGCGCAGGAGGTACCAATACAGGCGTTGCGCTTCCTTCCCGGCCACCGCAAGTCGGGCGTCTGAGCCGAAGGCGGAGATATCGGCGCCTTGGGCGACAAGCTCGAGATCAACGGCGATGCGGTCGAGGAGATTGCGCTTGATGATGAGGGAGAGGGAGCGCGCGCCGCTGTCATAGGCATCGGCGGGGGGGATCGTGGCTGCGGCTATGGCTCCCCTGGCGTAGGCAAATAGTGCATCGCGGGTCCTTGCATCGGAGGCTGCGGCCAGGGCGAGGGGGAAGTCGTCGGCAGTGACTCCGGCTTCTGCGTAGGGGTTCAGGCCCTTTCCCGCCGCTGCTATGGCCTCGTCGCGGGCCGTGGTAACGGTCGGCGGCGCCCGGCGGAGCTGGGCAGCATTGAAGGATGCGAGCCTGTCGGGGCCGACCCTGGAAAGGGATACCTCCATATCCAGGATGCGCATCGAGATCGCGGTGGAGAGCGCTGTTGGGTCGGTACCAATCCTTGTAGAGTCCATCTCTTTCAGGAAGCTGCGGGTCTCCTCGTCGACGGGAATGGACTGGATCTTTTTCTTGAGGGCCTCGGATTCCTTCCAGAGGTCGACGCGGGCCCAGGCCTCGCTCACTGGCTTCCAGTCCGCATCGCCCCGGCGGCGGGCATAGAGCTGGTCATCCACCATCATGAGCCTTTCTCCCGGCACGCCGGTTATGCGCTTCACAAGTGGATCTGCCTTGGGCGTGCCGTCGGGGAGTGTCGAATCAAGCTTGACGACGGTAAAGCTCAGCATGTAGATGAGCTGTGACAGATACTTCTTGAGATCGACGCCGTGGTTCTCATCGTAGCGCGGATTGGCGATCGTGATGATATCGCCGCGCTGGGGCAGCCTGATCCAGGGCAGGCGCCACTCGGTCAGGGGGATGCGCGGGCCGTTGGCCAGTTTGAGCGTGAAGGGCCGGTCGCCCACGAGGAAGGCCGGGACCATGGACTCAGAGGGGACGACGTAGAGCTGGAATACGAATATGTTAACTATGAGGACGGCGATGGCCGCCCAGGCAAGGGCATCGACCCACTCGAGGGCCGCCAGAAGGTAGTTGCGTTTGTGGGAGGCGGCCTGGCGCTCGCGGCTTCGCTGCTTGCGCAGCTTGGCGTCCTTGACCTCGTCTGCCTGGATGATCCCGAAGGCAACCAGGGTGGCGGGCCGAGAGGCGAGGAAGAACACGAGGCCGCCGGCGAGGGTTGCGATCAAGGTAATCGCAAATATGAAGGTTGCGCGGCCGCCGGAGATGAGGCCCGCCTTCTCCCAGGTGACCCGCGGCAGCGCATGGGCGAAGTAGAATACCGGCAGGACGTAGCCCGAGAATTTCTTCCAGCCGAGATAGAGCCCCTTCTTCCCTTCCCTGTAGAGCAGGTGGAGGAAAAGCAGTTCTAGCCCCACGATGGCCAGCGTTACCGCTATGTAGATGAGCCAAGGCAGGTCGACACGGGCAAAACCCGTGAGCGGTATGGAGAGGACGAGGACTGCAATCCAGACAAAAGCGGGCACAAGAGGCCGGCGCGCGATGGGGTCGGTGATTTCCATGGGATGGAAGTATCCGCGCGAGCGCGTGAAAGAGTCAAGAAGTTCCTCGAACCTTGTTGGTAGAGAGTAAGGTGCCACGGGCAGTTTCCGC
>JBMOIK010000635.1:0-1760 GCA_049317365.1 Rectinemataceae bacterium
TCGGCCGCCTTCCATGAAATCGTATCTTCCCTCTGATCCCACGTGAGTTTCTCAAGGCCGACAGGGGCGCGGACAATGTACTGGGAAAGCGACTGCCGGGCGTCGTCGTCGTAGACCCGCGTCCCCGCTTAACGCTGCGCTAGGCTTCGCTCCACAGAGAAGCCGGAATGCTGCCAGCCGAGCATGGACTCGGCCAACGCCTCATCGAGAAGCCCCTGTTTCAGGAAGAACCCGATTACCCGCCGTCGCCAGAGTTCCTGGAGGGCGTCGCTAGCACCGATCGGGATGAAGTAGAAGCGGTCATGATCGTCGAATCCGCCCTCGAGGACGATGGTATGCCAATGCGGGTGCCTGCGCGAGAGTACTCGCGGTCGCATATTCTCCAAATGTCTGGTGGCTTGAAACCATGCCCGTGACCACGGGCCTGCCAGCCGCTTCGACGTAGTATTCGGCGATAAGGGCGAAGATCAGCTTCCCGACAGCAGCGAACAGCGACCGATCCCGCCTGAGGAATCCCCTCAAGGCCTTCGGTATCGTCCACACAAACTGCCGGTGCGGAAGTCTGAGAAGCAAATCCTCGGCCAGATACTCCCCGAGGAGGAGGGTCCTCTTCTGGCCGCAGGAGGGGCAGAGGAAGAAGGACTTGCATGAGAAGGGTCGGAAGTAGTCGTAGCCACAGTCCGCGCAGCGGATACGGGCGATGCCGTTCTCCCAGTCGCCGCAGGCATCAAAAGCCTCGGCCGCGCCGGAGATCAGCGGGAGTCGGAACCGACCGAAGTCGGCGGCGTACTTCTCCTCATAGCTGGCCTCGAAGGCGGGGAAGCGCTCGTGGAATAGCCTCTGGAGGTCGCTCCGGCCATGAAGCTTGTACGTGGATGGAATGGAAGAAGGCGCCGAGACCGGTGATAGCGCTGTGGCTGAGGACATATATACAACACGCGCTGGACTACCGCTGGCGCTTGCATCTTTCGCCAGGAAACAGGAATGAGGAGTGGGGGTGCCGGAGAAGCCCGCAGGCGCGAAGCGCCGAGGACTTCGGAGGCAGGGGGAGCCGAGTGAACCAGGGTGCGCGAAGCGCCACGTCAAACCCGGTGCTCCCCCTTTTCCCCCTGACCCAACTTGTTCGGCCGCGACATCGCCATCCGAACCCTCGGCGCGATCATTTGAGCGCCGATAAGAGGTCATCTCCGAAGAGCTCGGCCTCAAGCTCGAGAACACCGCCGTCACCCAGCTCGGCACCGCCAAGACCGTCAAGGTGGACAAGGACAACACCACCATCATCAACGGCGCCGGCAAGCAGAAGGACATCCAGGACCGCATCGCCCAGATCAAGAAGCAGGTCGAGGACACTTCCTCTGACTACGACAAGGAGAAGCTCCAGGAGCGCCTTGCCAAGCTCGCCGGCGGCGTCGCCGTCATCAACGTGGGCGCGGCCACCGAGGTCGAGATGAAGGAGAAGAAGCACAGGGTGGAGGACGCCCTGTCCGCCACCCGCGCCGCGATCGAGGAAGGCATCGTCCCCGGCGGCGGCATCGCCCTCATCCAGGCCGCCCTCGCGCTGGACAAGGCCGACCAGTCCAAGATGTCCGACGACGAGAAGGTCGGCCTACTGAACCGGCTTGCCGGTTCAATACTGTTGCGGCGTGAATACAAGCGGTTTTTTTATGTCCAGACCCTCGAAGTCCGTGTCGACCAGGATCCTCACGATCAGGTGCCAGAGCCGGTACGCAGCTCTTTGATGTACCGGACTACATCATCCT
>JBMOIK010000636.1:0-1753 GCA_049317365.1 Rectinemataceae bacterium
CTCCTTGGGAATGGCCTTGCTCCATCCGGCTCCTGCTACTGGGAAATGCTTGCGCACTTCTCCCCGACCCAAGAGATTTGCGAAGGTGCGAAAGTCTTTCTTCTCATGCTGGATACGGCCGGCGACAATCGCGGGATGCAGGCCGTGATCGCTCGCATAGCGGACAACCTCACTCGACGAAAGCCGCATTCTCGAACTGAGATCGAAGTCCTCGGGCAAGAGGACCCGCGAAGCGAAATCGTCGGCTTCCCGTTCCTGAATGGAATCGGCATCAGGTAGGTCGAGGTCGTCGGCGATCCAGGTCCTTCCCCCGGAGAGATGGCCGAGCTTGAGATGCCCAAGCTCATGGAGGAGCACGAACCAGAAATTGTCGACCCTGTCGTAGCGGAGCGTGAGCGCGATGAGAGGCCCCTCCCTCTCCCTCAGGAAAACAGCACCGTCCAGATAGGTATGCGCAAGGTGAGGGAGGGCGAGAAGCGTGATGCCTGCTTTGCCCAGGTATTCCTTGGCATGCCTTGGTCCATCGTCAAGGACGCTCAAGCCCACGAGGGTTTCGATGAACTTGTCGGTAAGAGCCTCGCTCTTGAAGCGTCCGGACGGCGGGTGATCGGCCGCCTCCTTCAAGGCCTGGAGGCTCCAGCCAAGAAGGGCGTAATTGTCCAGCTTGGCGTTGAGGCGCATCCCGTCGGTCTTGCGCAAAGCCACCTGGGGCACCGCCTGGAATCCGCCGATCTGGCCCACGAGCCATCGGATGGCCTCCTCGGCCTTCTCGCCTATCTTCGCCATGCCCAGGTCGAAGCCGGAGAAGGCGCCATTCTTCTCCATCTCCTTGAGGGGGAACTGGGCGAAGTCAAGGTCGGCAAGAGCTTTCGGCAGCGCCGCTGGCGCCTCGCGGATCAAGACCTCGGCAGGGATCCCAAGATGCTTGTTGAGGGATCGGATCATGGCCAGGGTCAGCTCGCGTTTGCCGGAGAGCACCTCGGACACCTTGGAGCGCGAACCGATGTAGGGGATCAAATCCTTTTGGCTCAGCCCGGCCTGCTCCATGCGGAACCTGATGGCTTCCCGTGGTTCCGGCGCATCGATCGGGTAATGCTCATCCTCGTAGCTCTTGATGAGGAGCACGAGGACATCGAGTTGATCGGCTTCAGGCGTTCCCGCGGGGGCATCAAAGACACGCGCGAGGTCAGCCAAAGCGCGGTCGTAGTCCGCTTCGGTCTTGAGCACCTTAAACTGGATTTCCATCGTAGGTCTCCGCATCGATCCTGTCATACTCAGCGTGGGTCCCGAGGAACTTCACCCACATGTGGCCCTTGTCATAGCGTACGGCGCAGACAAGCCTGAACTCATTGCCACGAATATCGAACTGAACCCGGTTGTTCCGAAGGATGCTTGCGCCGGGGTAGTGTCGCTTGACCTCCTCGGGAGTGGCCCATCGAGCATGAAGCGCCTCATGGTACCAGTCCTCCAGCGCTTGCTTCGACCTGGGGTGCTTCTCCCAGAACCGGACGAGGGTCCTGAGCGCGACAACGTTCATCGGTTCTTCCTCATGTATACATTGTTCCCATCAGCCTGTCAACATGAATGTTCCCATATTGGGAACATTCATTCGGCAGGTGGCCTGGCCTTTTTCAGGACAAAGCTCGTTGTCTGGACAACTTCCCCGCCGATGGTCTCGAAGGCATGAGCTCCCAGGTGGGCCATGACCACGATGGTGTCCTCCTCGAGGAGCTTCTTGCGGAGAGCTTCGAAG
>JBMOIK010000637.1:0-1736 GCA_049317365.1 Rectinemataceae bacterium
TTCCTGACCGAGGGGCTCTCCGCAGCCGGTTCGATGGTCAGCTCCCGCGACGTCTACACACAGGCGATATTCAGCCTGCGCGGCAAGCCCGAGAACATGTACGGCCGTTCCCGCACCGCCATCTACAAGAACGAGGAACTCTACAACATGATGATGGCCCTCGGCATCGAGTCCGACATAGAGCGCCTGCGCTACGGCCGCATCGTCATCGCCACCGACGCCGACTACGACGGCTTCCACATCCGCAACCTCCTGCTCACCTTCTACCTCACCTTCTTCGAGGAGCTGATAACCCAGGAGCGCGTCTACATCCTCGAGACGCCGCTCTTCCGGGTGCGCACCAAGAAGGAGACCCGCTACTGCTACAGCGCCAAGGAGCGCGACGCGGCGGTCAAGGCCCTCGGCTCCGCCACCGAAGTCACCCGCTTCAAGGGCCTCGGCGAGATAAGCCCGAACGAGTTCGGCCAGTTCATCGGCCAGGACATGCGCCTGGTCCGCGTCGACGTCCAGACCCTGAAGGCGATCCCCGGCATCCTGGAATTCTTCATGGGCAAGAACACCCCCGCCCGCCGCGAGTTCATCATGGAGAACCTCATCAAGGACCTGTAAACGGCAAATTGATAGGGCAGACACGGAGACGGAGGAGTCCACGGAGGGCACGGAGGAAGAGGGTGTATGAAAAATGAGGGATTGACGGAGAGGATAATCGTCGCCGCCATCGAGGTGCATCGCAACCTGGGGCCAGGGCTTCTGGAAAGCGCATATGAAGAGTGTCTTTGCAGGGAACTGTCCGAAGCCGGGCTTCATTTCGAGCGACAGAGGGAGTTGCCGATCCTATATAAGGGATCAACTCTCAATACCACTTTTAAGCCAGACCTTATTATCTCTGGCGAGGTTATTGTCGAATTGAAAGCGGTTGAGGTGATTATTAAAGTCCACGAGGCCCAGTTGTTGACATACTTGAAATTGAGTGGGCTAACGGTGGGGCTATTATTGAATTTCAATGTCGTTATGATGCGCGATGGCATGCGGAGGTTTGTACGGTGAAAGGGCTACGATCCTCATCCTTCCCCCCTCTTGTCGCTCTCCACTCCGTGATCTCCGTGGCCTCCGCTGACTCCGTGTCGAATCCTCGTCAAATGCTCATGTCACAAGGATAGATAAATGGCATATGTCAAGAAGATCTTCAACGACAACTTCCTCTACTACGCGTCCTATGTGATCAAGGACAGGGCGATACCCGACCTCGAGGACGGTCTTAAGCCGGTGCAACGGCGCATCCTCCATTCGCTCTTCGAGCTGGACGACGGCAAGTTCCACAAGGTCGCCAACATCGTCGGGCATTGCATGAAGTACCACCCCCACGGCGACCAGTCGATCTACTCGGCGCTCGTCGTCCTCGCCAACAAGGAACTGTTCGTCGACAAGCAGGGCAACTTCGGCAACATCGCGACCGGCGACGAGGCCTCGGCCGCCCGCTACATCGAGTGCAGGGCGAACGTCCTCGCCAAGGACCTCCTCTTCAAGCCCAAGATCACCGAGTTCGTGGATTCCTACGACGGGCGGAACAGCGAGCCGGTCGTCTTTCCAGCCAAGGTGCCGGTCGTACTCATACTCGGGGCCGAGGGCATCGCGGTGGGCATGAGCACCCGCATCCTTCCCCACAATCCCGTCGAGGTCATCAAGGCCGAGATCGCCGCGCTCAGGGGACGGCGCTTCAAACTCGACCCCGACTT
>JBMOIK010000638.1:0-1724 GCA_049317365.1 Rectinemataceae bacterium
AGGTCGCACCGGGGAAGAGCGCACCCCTTTCTACCGGAATGTCCGGAAACTGATCAACCAACACTAACCAAAGGAGGTTTGTATGAAAAAACGGAAAATCGTTACGGTCTTAATCGGGATGCTTCTGCTTTGCATCGTCTCTAGCGCAAATGCCGCTGAAGTCCAGAAGTACGTCTGGGGAAGCGGCCCCATGGGGGGGCTCTGGAGGATCGGTGTGGGTGCAGCGGTGCAACTCATCAATGAGCAGCACAAGGACAAGTATTTCTACACGGCTGCCGCATCCGGAGGTGGTGTGGAAAACGTCAGGCGCATGATCGGCGGCGAGTTCGACACCACCTGGGCCCACAGCAACATCATGGAGGAGGCCTCGACAGGAACGGGCATGTTCGAAGGGCAGAAGCCGTTCAAGGACATGCGGGTGATGGTTTTCATGGGGGATCAGGCGGTCTGCGTGATCGCGCTTGCCAAGTCACCGATTAAGTCATTCAGCGATCTGGCGGGCAAGAAGGTGAATGTCGGAGCCCCGGGCGGGATCGGAGTTTCCATCGCCAAGAGTATCTTCAAGTCACTTGGGATCGAGGACAAGGTCAAACTGAGCTTCCTCAATCCTGAAGGGGCGGCCCAGGGGCTCAAAGACGGCCACATCGACGCGGCCCTGGCGCCCGGAAGCCCCTTCACTCCGTCCTTTGTGGAGCTGTCCCGTTCCTCCACGCTCAGGCTGGTGGAGCCGACGAAGGTAGAGGAGGACAAGATCGAAAAGACCCTTCCCTATATGGATGCGAAGGTCATTGCGCCCAACACCGCGCCGGGAGAGAATGCCGACAAGCCCCGGAGGGCATTCTTCTGGGGGCAGTACTGGGTCGCGTTGCCGCGCATGCCCGATCAGGCCGTCTATGACGCCCTCAAGGTTACCCAGGATCCGAAGAACAAGGCGATGCTAACGAAGGTGATGAGCCTCTGGGGTGAGTCGGGGCCGGTCTTCGGCCCGGTCGCGAAGATGGGGATGCCTCTCCACCCGGGGGCTATCAAATACTGGCAGGAGAAGGGCGTGAAGCTCCCTCCGGAGCTCTTGAAGTAATAGCGCTTTATTACCCCCTTCCAGGGTCGGTCGGGTCCGCGAACGATCCGGCCGATCCCCGGAAGACCTGCTCCCGCGTCTTTCATGATGGCGCCAATATCATCGAAGGGCGGGTCGCCAATCCTGCAAGGGGTACAATCAAGGAGTTGCGATGACCATTCATAACCCTGTAGTCATTGTCACCGGCGCCGGATCCGGAATCGGCCGAGCCTGCGCCGTCCGCTTTGCCCGGGAAGGAGCACGGGTCGTCGTCGTGGACCGGACGGATGAAGACGGGCAGAAGACAGTGGAGATCATCAGATTCCAAGGGGCAGAGGCCCTCTTTGTCCATGCCGACGTCGCTGCGGAAGATCAATGCCGCCGTTTCGCAAAGGCGGCCATCGAGACTTTCGGCCGGATCGATTGCCTCGTGGCCAGTGCGGGTGTCCGGGTCTTCGGCACCCTCATGGAGTCGACTGAGGAGGATTGGGATAAGATCCTCGGGGTCAACCTCAAAGGTGTGAGCTTCTCCTGCAAGGCGGTCCTCCCCAAAATGATCGAACAGCGATCGGGGGCGATCGTCCTGATCGGCTCGACAACGGCCATGACCGGACGGACGAACATGCCCCTCTACGATGCGACCAAATTCGGGATACTGAGCCTGACC
>JBMOIK010000639.1:0-1713 GCA_049317365.1 Rectinemataceae bacterium
CGATCCAGCCGAAGATGCCCTGCAGGGCGCCGAAGGCGCAGAACCAGCCGCAGAAGAAGCGCGAGAGCACGACACCGAGGGCGACGATGCCGCCCGCCAACACCATGGTCCCGAGTTCGAGCTTCTTGATGAGCCCGTCTCCGGAGATGAACTTGAGCAGGCTCTCGAAGCCGCCGAAGGGGCAGAGGGCGTCGATCGAGGGGATGCCTTGCATCCGCTGGTGAAGGAAGGTGATCAGGGTCAGCCCGGCGAGGATCACGCCGAGCGTGACCCGCCGCGCTACCTGGATCGGTGCCATTTTGGCCTTTGGGTTGTGAAAACTCCTTGGATTAGGTATCATCCGCGCCTAGCGCGGAAAGTCTCCGAAGAGGAAGAAGGTCTTGACGAAATTAGGCTTGAGCTGGACGAATTTTTCGGTGAAGGCCTTGTCGTCGCCTGCATCGGTGGCGGCCTTGATGCCGGACATGATCGAAGAAAGCGCTTGCCATTGCGAAGTGTAGATCCCCTGCGCTGCCGCCGCAAGGGCATAGTCGGGCAGGAGCAGGGGCAGAGTACATAAACATGCACTTTAGAAAGCCTGATTTGGCAAGGTAATAACACTCCGGAGTGAATTTTTATGCAGGAACAATGAATTCATATACTACACCACAACTTAGCCGTCCCATGGTTAACTCTTTCTCGGGAGGAAACCATGGAGCCCTACTCGCCGAAGGATCTGCGTTTTCACGTCTCAAAGCTCAAGGATCCCCGCATCGAGCGCAACAAGCGCCATAGCCTTCTGGACATCATCATGATCGTCCTTGCCGCCATCATCTGCCGGATCGATGGCTGGGAGGAGATAGAGGAATGGGCCAACCTCCACGAGGAGTGGCTGTCGTCGTTCCTTGAACTGGACAACGGCATCCCCTCCCACGACACCCTGCGGAGGGTATTCCAGAGGATCTCGCCGAAGATGCTCCAGGCCTGCCTTCTCAATTGGGTCAATGCCCTGCGCGTGAAGGCCTCGGGTCAGGTCATCGCCATCGACGGCAAGACCGTCCGTGGGGCCGGGCTCACGGAGTCGGGAACACCGGTCCTGCATTCGGTGAGTGCCTGGGCCTCGGATGTCAGGTTGACGCTCGCCCAGATCAGGACCGACGAGAAGTCCAACGAGATCACCGCCATCCCCGCCCTGCTCGACCTCATCGATATCGCCGGCTGCATCGTGACCATCGATGCGATGGGCTGCCAGACGAAGATCGCCGAGACGATCGTCAAGGCAAAGGCCGGGTATGTGCTCGCGCTCAAGGGGAACCAGCCCAACTTGCTGGAGAACATCTGTGGGTTCTTTGAGACCGAACTCGCCAACGGCTTTCGCGATGCCCCGCACCAGTACACGAAGACCGTCGACAAGGGCCACGGGCGCCTGGAAATCCGCGAGTACTGGCATACGGACAGCGTCTCGTGGATGAGTGAGCGTGCCTCCTGGCCTGGCTTGGAGAGTGTCGGCATGGTAAGGCGCACCAGGACCGTCAAGGACAAGACATCCACCGAGGTCCAATACTACATCTCGACCCTGCCGCTCGATGTCGAACGGTTCTCCCATGCGGTTCGGGCCCACTGGGGAATCGAAAACTCCCTCCACTGGGTGCTCGATGTCACCATGGGAGAGGATTCCTGCCGCGTGAAAAAGGACCTGTCCGTGGAGAACCTGGCGGTCCTCAGGCGGACCGC
>JBMOIK010000640.1:0-1691 GCA_049317365.1 Rectinemataceae bacterium
TTGGTTGGCGTGATGCCGATCCGCATGGGGGAACCTCCATGCGGATAGAACGCTCGCCCGGTGGGCGCCTGCTTGCGTCGCACGGGAAAATCGCGGGAAAAGAGTGGGTTATTCGAGCAGGAAGAATCTGGAGAGATTCCTGCCGAGCCTTCTTCTCAGACCTCTTACGCAAATAGCTCCAGCAAAACCGGGTGCCACAGTGCCAGCGGTATTTCGCCGATTTTGTTCCCGAGAGTAGGGTATACTGAAGGAACAGTAACTCGGTGTATCATGTTTCTTCCAGGAGTTTGAGGAGGGGACGCACATAGGCGAGGGCGACACAAGTACATCATTGTCCTCTATTGCAGAACCATCGTGGATGGATAGCCTCTCCCCGGAGCTGTTTTGGGACGTCCGGCGAG
Source organism: Rectinemataceae bacterium (assembly GCA_049317365.1). Classification (GTDB taxonomy): domain Bacteria; phylum Spirochaetota; class Spirochaetia; order Treponematales; family Rectinemataceae; genus CAIJMU01. The sequence continues at coordinate 402 of JBMOIK010000640.1, forward strand.
AAGGGATCGATCCGGAAACGCAGCTCAGGTGGCTTATCGAGCGAGTTGTCGATAGAGGCAGATGGAAGGATTGGCTTGTCCTCAAGGAAAGCATCCCGCGGGAAAAGATGAAAGCGGTTTTGCCGCGTCTGAGGCTCCAGGCTCGCGAGCGGATCTTCCTGGAGAACTATCTGGATGACTCGAATGTCGGCTGACCTTCTCCTGCCGGAGCTGAAGCGATTGCTCGAAGAGCTGATGGCGTGGACGGAGTTGGACTCCTTTTGTCTGGTCGGAGGAACTTCGCTGGCCTTGCGTTTCGGCTATCGCGAATCCGATGACATAGTTCTTTTCACCCGACTCGAATTCAGTTCACAAGCCATGAAAGAAGGGCTGCATTCCCGGTTCCCTGGCTGCGAGATCGAAAGCGCGACCAATGGAAGCATACGAGCCTATATTCGTGGAGTGAAAACCGATCTTCTGCGGCATAGCTACAGGCAGGTGGAGCCAGACGACTTAATCGAAGGCATCCGCATCGCTTCGCTTCGCGAAGTTTCAGCCATGAAGATCAATGCCGTGGCAGGACGTGGCTCGAAAAAGGATTTCTCCGATCTCCTTTTTCTCCATGAGAACGGTATCCCTCTTCCCGACTCGGTGAAAAACTACAGGGCCAAATACGGAGACGAGGGGCTTTTTGCCGCCCTCCGCAGCCTGGCGTATTTTGCGGACACGAAGGGCGAGCCGGATCCCCGGTACCGCAACGGGTGGACCTGGGACCATGTGCGGAAGCAGATGTCGCGGCTTGGTAAGGAAACCCAGCACACGCTTAGTAATGGAACACGTTGACCGGGTTGGAGAGTTCGGGCGAGTAGGCAGTATCTGGAGAGCCCTCGGGTTTGCCCCCGGGCTCTGTCATCCAGAGTGCGACTTGAATTCCGGGGGACCTTTACCTGTAGCCTCTCGAAGCTACCAACTCGATGACAGGAAAATTTTCTTCGAAATCACGCGGCCTCTTGGGACAGACTATACGTTCCCTTCTTTAGGCCTTCTCCACCTCTTCGGGCGTCAGGCCTGTGCCCTCCGCGATGATGGCAGAATCAATTCCAAGTCCCTTGAGGCGTCGAGCAGTTTCCAAAGCTCCCTCAGTTTTGCCCTCGATCCTTCCATCGGCCAATCCCTCGATCCTTCCATCGGCCAATCCCTCGATCCTTCCATCGGCCAATCCCTCGATCCTGCCCTCAGCCAATCCCTCAGCCAATCCCTCAGCCCTGCCCTCAGCCCGGTCGACGATGTGCCAGTCCTTGACGCGGCTGA
>JBMOIK010000641.1:0-1691 GCA_049317365.1 Rectinemataceae bacterium
CCACTTTAACTTTCGCAACCAATAATTGGCTTTCGCGACGTCAAAGGATTCGGGATCAAAAGGACGACCGAGCCATTCCTGGATGCTCTTGTGTTCAGGGCGCAGGTTTTTCGGTTCGTCCCGAGACGGGTTTAACTTGCATGATCATAAGTTCGATTCTGTTCTTCTTTAGTGCTGCGTAGCCTCTTGCAGTTGCGGCGCTACGCGCCTTCGACCTCTCCGAGGGCCTTACGTTGGTCCGTCGTTGCTGTTAGGCGAGCGATCACCAGCATCTTGTCGCGGTTGTAGTGGTAGTGGCAGGAAAGCAAGGCCATGATCCGCTCGGCATACTCCTCCGGCTCCGCCGTGGCCGAGAGAACCTTAAACCAAACCGGCAACACCCTGGCCCAGTCCACTCCGACCTGCCAGGAGCCGCCCTCGTCCGCAAAGAAGATGACATCGTCGTGGCCTTCATCGATGTAATCCAGCAGGCCGAAGAGGACATCCATGGCCTCACGCACCTCCGCCGGATTGCTCTTCTCTGCGCTGCCCACACAGCAATCCAGGAGCCGACGGTACTCGGGAATCCACGCACTCGTTCCGGCGGACTTTTCCGTAGAGTTCTTGGAATTGACGCCGAATGACTCGTAATAATCGCCAGCCAAACTGGCCTTCTCAAAACGCTTCACGTCGGCGAGCAGGCTCGCTCTCGTCGGCTTCTCCGCGTCCGGGCGCAGCCCCTTCAAATCGAGATACTTCTTCGCGATTTTGCAGAGCTTAGCCGGGGGCAAAAGGTCGATGGCGTCGTCCAACATGGAGAAAACGCACTCGTTTCCGAGCTTGCGAACCTCCGCGCGGAGCTTGTCACGGTCGATTTGAATGGGCTTCGTTGCCATAGTTCAGTCACAGTTTTTCGATCCGGCGCAGCATAGCCGGGCGATTCGAGTATCGAAGTCGAAATCCAGCGAGCTTCTGCTGGAAGCCGCCGATGTCATCGGCCTGTGCATAAGCGTCGCACAGTTCCTGCAGTTGGTCGGCCGCCTGATCGTAGGCCGAAGCAATTTTCTGATCCATGAGAGGGTCGAGGTCCGACCATATAGTGTCTGATCGCTGCATGATAGAGGCGAGATGCTGCTTACGCAGCTCTGCCTTACGTTGTCGCGTTGCGGCCGCCGCTCGGGCCTCCTTCTTCCGTCGTAGTTCCCGAGTCTCGATGGTTTTGGCGGCAAGATCTATGCACCTCATCGCTTGGCCGACCGGGACTTGCGCCCGTGGATACGTCAGTCGGTTCAATTCAGTCATCACGCCCGCCCCACCACCCTCGGCCACCCGGGCAAGCAATGCGCGCATTTCGGACACGGAGAGTCGCTCAAGAACTGCGGCTATGGGGATGCGATCCGGTGTGCTGGCTTGAGACAGTCCAGCAGCTACAGCGAGCGCATCACAATTCACAGGAAAGTGTTTGATTATTGCCTCCAGCGCGGGGCTAAGCTGATCGAGTCCTGCTGGAATCGGGGGCATGACAACCGCGCCGTCCCCGGGATCCAGCCACTCGTCCGGATCGAAATCAGCCAGCCATCCCAGAAACAAGGCCCGGTAGTCGCCTCGCATCAGTTCCTCGCGGACCCCGATGAGTTGGTCTATGAGGCCATCGCCTTCTCTCCACCCCAATCCGACTTCTTCGTTGTGTTCCCACCAAACAATACACCTGT
>JBMOIK010000642.1:0-1688 GCA_049317365.1 Rectinemataceae bacterium
GGGACTGCCCTCCCAGGAAGGAGAAATCATCCTTGACCGGACCGCGCTCGCGGACATCGGCGAGCGGCTCCTGCCCTTTGCAGCCTACGGCGTCCTCAACGGAGGCTCAGCGACGAGCTACGCCGACCGCAAGAAGAACCAGGCCTACGGCGAAGCGGCCTTCTCCCTCCTCGAGGCAGGATTCTCACAATTGGAACCTTTATGCAGGGATCGGCCCAAGGGTCTGGCCCCCGCCTACATCAACCCCGACGGCAGTCCGGGGGCTTCCTTCCTCCTCTTGAAGGCCCGTGCCCGCCTGGTCGCCCTCCGGGCCTACCGCGACCGGCTCGGCGATCCCGGCCGACCCTTCCTTCCCCTCTTCCAGATGTCGAGTTCGGGCAATGACGCCGAACTCGCGGCAGCCTATCTGGCTCTTGAATCGGACCCCCTCATCTCGGCCCTCGGCGCAGAACTCGGAGGCGTCGCTGCCTCCGGAGCCCTGTCCTTCGCCACCGGAGTGCAGCCGATGATCGCTGCCTATACCCATACCTCGGAGGGAAAGACAAAGCGGATCTTCGACTGCGCCTGGGGAAGCAAAAACTGCGCCCTGGCCCTCCCGGGCGGCCATGGACAATCATTCAGGATACTATCCAAGGTATTCCGCGACCTCCACGCCAGCGGTACCCGCTGGGCCTGGATCGGAAACGTCGACAATCTCGGCTACCTCCCTGATCCCGTCCACCTCGCCCTCCTGGCGCTCTCGGGGCAGCCTGCCGCCTTCGAGTTCAGCTACCGCACAGCCCTCGACGTGAAGGGTGGCATCCTGGTGGAGACCGGAGCTGGAGCGCGCACGATAGCCGACATAGGTCCAGCCATCTCCTTCGACGAGGTCAGCAGGCTCGAGGCCGGCGGCGCTTCCATCCTCTTCAACTGCGCAACCGGGCTCTTCGACCTCGACTGGTTCGTGCCACGCCTCGACGAGATCGCCCGGAAACTTCCCGTGCGCTTCACCGACCAGGACAAGGACGCAGGCCGCTATTCGCAGGCCGAGCAGGTCACCTGGGAGGTGGCCTCCCTTTTGCCTTCCTTCCTCGCACTCGCGGTCTCGAAGGAGGAGCGCTTCATTGCAGCCAAGCTCCTGGCCGAGACCCTGCTGACCAGCGGCATCGGGCAGGGCGATCCGCGCCTGCCGGCCAGCCTGGCCGAAGCGACGGCAGCCCTCCACCGTGGCCTGGTCGCAAGGCTCTCTGGCGCCTACGGGCTCAGAGTCGAAGGCGGGCGCTGGACTGCGACTGAAAACCCGGCCCGGGCCACGGCTGGGGCCAAATAACCATGCACACCGGAGCTGCGACCATGGACATGACAACTACGATATTCAGTGTTCGTCTATTCACTGCTACGATGACCGCAGCCATTGGCGCGGTTTTCCTGTCACTCGCCTCCTGCGCAAGCGGACCGGCCGTGGTGCAGCTCGGCAGCCTCGAGGTGATGTACGCGAATGCCTTCGTGCAAGGCCCTGCCGAACGCCTTCCATCGAAGGACTTCGCCCGGAGGCAGAGGGAACTCAAGGATGCCAGTTCCCACTACCTCGCAAGCGCGAAATCCCTGGGGGCCGAACTCGAGCGGCGCTTCCCGGGCATCGCCTCGGCCCTCAAGGCGGGCGAGGCGGAGACCCTTCTCGCTCGGGCAGGGAAGGCCGATGCCGGACT
>JBMOIK010000643.1:0-1654 GCA_049317365.1 Rectinemataceae bacterium
CCGAACCATGATCGTCAACTTCATCCTCAACGGAGAGGATGTAAGCCTCCGCGCCAGGTCGGGAGACCGTCTCATCGACATCCTCCGCGACAGCTTCGGCCTCCACGCTGCCAAGGCCGACTGCCGCAAGGGCAGCTGCGGGAAGTGCCTGGTAGTCATGGACGGCAGACTCGTACCTGCCTGCATGGTCCTCGCCTTCAAGGTCAGGGGCCGCGAGGTCATCACCATCGAGGGCTTTGTCCAGACCGATGAGTACAAGGACGTCGCCGAGGGCATCCGCGAGGTCGGACTCGAAACCTGCGGCTTCTGTGATGCTGGAGTCATCCTGGCCATCGCCTCCGCGATAGAGGGCCAGACGCGTCCGGACCGCACGGAGATCATCGACGCCCTTTCCTCGGTACAGTGCCGCTGCACCGATCCCGAGACCACACTCCGGGCAGCCCTCGCTGCTGCTGATGCCAAAGACCGGAGGCTGTACGCCCGTGATCGCAAGTGAAGTCCACCTGCCCGCCAGCATCCCCGAGCTCCTCGAACTCCTCAAACGGAATCCCCAGCTCCTCCTCTTCGCTGGAGGAACCGGCATCCTCAGGGAAAAAGGCTCGAGGTTCATCGACCTGGCCCCCTCCATCGCCCTCCTGGACCATGTGGCCGAGCTCAGGACAGTTACCCGTACCGAGCGCTTTGTCGAACTCGGCTCAGGCCTCAGGCTTTCGGAGATCCTTTCCTTCAAGCAGGGAACGATCGCCCCGATACTCAGGGAGGCCATAGCCGGCATAGCCAACCCGGTAATCAGGAACCTCGCGACAATTGGCGGGAACCTGGCCTCCCGCGAACGCTTCATGGACTCCTGGTCAGCCCTCGCCTGCCTCGATGCCCTCCTTGAAATCAGGGAGCCCTCGGGTAGCCATTGGATGAATGTAAACCGCCTCGTCGGTGAGACGGGGAAGCCCGCCCTCCCCCCTGTCATGGTGATCTCACGCATACGTGTCCCCGTGGATTCCTGGCCCTTCCTCCTGGTCCGGAAACTCGGCCAGGCTGGCTGGCCCGGGGATGACACCTGGACCTTTGCCGCCCTCGCCAAGGTCGACAAGGGCTACCTCGTCGATCTCCGCCTCGCCATGGGAGGGAGATGCGGACTCCGCTTCCCTGAACTGGACTCGCGCCTTGAGGGTTCGAGCCTTCCACTCGGAACGAAGGAGGTCGCGGTACTTGTGGCCGACTATCGTGAGGCCGCCCGGGAGCTGGATCCCGACGCCGCCTTCCTCTTCTCCCGGATGGCCGACCTTGCCCTCGGCACACTACGATAGCTGTATGCTTCCGACAGCAGGCCGCCTTTGGCTCATCCCCAATCTGATAGCTCCCGGTTCCCCCGAGACAGCCCTCCCCCCCGCCACCCTGGACCGGGTGAGGACCCTCCGGCGCTTTGTCGTCGAAGGAGAGCGCGCCGGGTGGCGCTTTCTGTCAGCCATCCTCGAGCGTCCCGCCCTCGAACTCGTGGAGTTCTCGGTCCTTGACGAGCATACGGCCATGGAGGAGATCGAGACCCTCCTCGCGCCAGCCCTCGCGGGTGAAGACCTCGGCCTCATTTCCGAGGCGGGAATGCCCTGCATCGCCGATCCCGGTGCTCCCCTCGTCGCCCTCGCCCATGAACGAG
>JBMOIK010000644.1:0-1648 GCA_049317365.1 Rectinemataceae bacterium
GTAAAGGAGCAGTATCGGTATTGTCGCCATGGTCAGCGTCGCCAGGACCTTGGTCCAGTCGGTCTGATACTGGCCGAAGAGCCTTGTCACCCCGAGCATCAGGGTCCGCTGGTCGTCCGCGTGTATGAAGATGAGGGGAAACCAGAGGTCGTTCCAGATGTTCACGAGGTTGAAGATCGCCACCGTTGCCAGGGCAGGCCGGGCAAGGGGCAGGATGATCTTCCGGAAGATCAGGAGGCTCCCCGCCCCGTCGATATAGGCTGCCTGGGTCAGCTCCTTGGGAATCGTGCGCAGGTACTCCGACATGATGAGGACAGCCATCGGCATGCCCATGGCTATATATATAGGCAGGAGACTACCGAGCTTGTCGAGGAGGCCGAGGAATTTCATGAGCTGGAGGAGGTTGATGCTCGCGATGCGGATCGGGATCATCATGCCCGCGATGAACAGGAGGGACAAAAGGCTCGAAGCCTTGGTCCTCCAGTTGACAAGTCCGAAGGAGGCCAGGGTGGCGCAGAGCACCGTGCCCGATATGGACAGTATGGTGATGATCAGGGAATTGACGAAATAGCGTCCGAAGTGGCCGGTGTTCCAGAGGGCAAGATAGCCGCTGAAGTTCCATTTTTTCGGCCACCCGAAGGGCGAGGAGAAAATCTCGATCTGGGGCTTGAAGGAATTGATTACCATCACGTAGAGGGGACCGAGCACAAGGATGGTCCACAGGCCGAGGATGAGGTAGCTTCCGAGGAAACGGGGAAGGCGTATGGCTGGCTTCATCGTCGCTCCACCTTGGCGGAATCGTCCTGGGAGGAGAAACGCCGCATCAACACGACCCCGACTAAAAGGACTATGAAGATGATCGTGGCCACCGCCGCGCCGAGGCCCATGTCGGGAATGCCCACCGGGTGCTTCCCGGCTATGCCCGTGCGGTAGAAATAGGTGCCCAGGATGTCGGCACTGAAGTTAGGCGCCCCGTTGGCTCCCGCCATCGCGTAGACGATGTCGAAGGCATTGAAGTTGCCCGTGAAGGTAAGGATGCTGACAACCCCGACCATCGGCAACAGGAGGGGCAGCTTGATGAAGCGGAAAACCTGCCAGCCCGATGCTCCATCGATCTGGGCAGCCTCGAAATAGTCGTCCGGTATGCCCTGGAGGGCCGCGAGAAAGATCATCGTAGGTATGCCCATCCACTCCCAGGCCGACACGAGGGTTATGACCGGGAGGGTCGTCGACTCGAGCCCGAGCCAGGGCACGGCCAGCTTCCCGAGCCCGACCGACTGGAGCAGCTGGTTGACGCTGCCCCAGTTCGGGTCGAGGAGGAGCTTCCAGAGGAAGCCGCAGACCACAATGGCGATGGTCGCAGGTATGAAGATCAGGGTACGGAAGGCCGCTGCCCCCCGCAGGTTCTTGTTCGAAAGGAGAAGGGCGAAACCGAGGCCCAGGGTGTTCTGGACCAGCATCGTAATGCCGAAGAACACCCAGGTGTTCCGGAACGCGTTCCAGAACTGAGCCGAGATGTCCGGATCGAAGAAAAGGCGCCGGTAGTTGTCAAAGCCGATGAAGTCGTCGATCTGGAAGCCCGAGCCCGTATAGAAGCTCAGGCGCAGCGAATTCGCCAGCGGCAGGGCCATGAAGACCAGGTAGAGCG
>JBMOIK010000645.1:0-1643 GCA_049317365.1 Rectinemataceae bacterium
TCACTCGCACGCTGATTTCCATCTCCCCATCCCCGAACACGCACGGCTCTACGAGCGCCTCCTCTACCAGGGAATCACCACCAACGTGGGAGGCCAATGCGGCTTTTCCTGCTTTCCACTTCGACGCGAGCGTCGTCGGGAATTAAGCGATTATCAGGGCTTCCTCGCCTATCGGGACTTCGAGCCGGAATGGGAGGACTGCGAGGGCTATTTCCGTTTTATCGAAGGGCGCATGGCCTTCAATTACGCGCAGCTCGCGGGCCACGGCACCCTGCGGGTCAACGCGGCGGGCTTCGCGGAAAAGCCAGACAAAAGGCAGCTCGCCGACCTCGCGCGAATGCTCGAAGAGGCCCTCGATGCCGGCTGCTTCGGGCTGTCATCGGGCTTGATGTACATGCCGGGCACCTTCGCGGATACGGACGAGCTCGTGTCCCTGGCCCGAGCGGCGAAGCGTCATCCGAACGCCATCTACGCCACGCACCTCCGCGGCTACAGTACCACATTCATCGAGGCGGTGAAGGAGGCCATAGAGATCGGGATGAGGGCGGACATAGCGGTCCAGATTTCCCATTTAGGCCCCTTCGGCGTAAAGAACGGCCACAAGATCCCGATGGCCATCGAGCTGATGGAAAAGGCGCGTGGGGAAGGGGTGGATATCGCCTACGACTCCCTTGGCTACTGCGGCAGCGACACCTTGGCCATCGCGCTGTTCCCGCCATCATCCTACGGTGGAGGCATCGATCGTTTCCTGGATGACATAAGCGGAGATTCTTTTTGGAATGGCGTCGTGCATAACATGCAAAACTACATCCCGCGCTGGCCGTCCTGGGAAGGTAACGGCTGGACCGACAACTTCGTGGAATGCTGCGGTATCGAAAACATCTATGTGCTGGGTTCCCGCGATCCCTCATTCATCGGCAAAAGCTTTGTATCCCTCGGGGAAGAGTGGCAAGTGGACGCATGGGAAGCCCTGCGCCGGGTCGTACTTTCCGAAAGAGCCGACTTCAAGATATTTATCGATAGGATCGGAGGGGAGCTCTACGGAAGCTCTTTGCAGCCTAATTTCGACGCCATGATTGAGCATCCCCTGTGCCTGAACTCGGTTGACGAGATCTTCGACCGGAGCGGGAGGTCCTGGCTCGAAGCCTGGGGCACATTCCCCCACTTAGTCCATCGCTACGTCAGGGAAAGAAAGACGCTTGATTTGCGGACAGTCGTCGAGCGTCTCACCTCGCGGGTAGCCGAGAGGCTCGGTATCCGCGATCGGGGATTCCTCAGGGAGGGAGCCTTTGCCGATATCGTCGTCTTCGATCTTGAGAACTACTCCGACCATCCAGCGCTGTTCGCGGAGGAGCCACGCCACGCTAGCGGTGTAGAACAGCTCCTGATCAACGGAAAGATGGTCATCGAGAACGGGTGTCTGAACAACCCCCTGCCCGGTCGCTTGATCAGGAACGGGTGATACGCGGATTGAGCGGCGAAATCTGATCGCGCTTTCCCTGGAAAGCACATTATTCGCCCCATAGTGGCCACTCTGGCTAGAATAACTGGCTTGCACCAGTAAAGCGAACAGCCTTCATAAACCGAGCAGGTCGCGCGCAAGCACGCAGGCCCCGTGGGCCGAGTCCGCTGCTGCCGGCACA
>JBMOIK010000646.1:0-1640 GCA_049317365.1 Rectinemataceae bacterium
GCCTTTCTTTTCCTCAGCGTCCGCTTCGTCGAGAAGCGGCGTTGGTCCTGAGCGAGGCCAGACATGAAAACTACGCCAGACGACAACAGGGACCCCGCAGGCCAGGCCAGCTCCGCACGCCAAGCCCGCTTGGCGCGGTTCCGGCACGGTGGCTATGCGGCCCTGGTCACGATGCTCGTCCTCGCGGCCCTGGTCTTCGCCAATCTCATGGTGGGACAGCTGCCCTTGAAACTCGACCTCAGCGCCATGCAGCTGTATAGCCTTTCGCCCCAGACCCTCGATTTCCTCAAGGGCCTCAAGGAGGACCTGACCATCTATGGCCTTTTCAAGCCGGGTCGGGAACCCTCGGATATCGTAGAGATCCTCCGGCGATATCGCGATGCCTCGCCGAAAATCCGGCTCGAGTTTTTTGACATCGACAAAAGCCCCTCCTTTTCGAAAAAATACGATACGAACGGCCAGGGACTCGGTCAGGGCAGCCTTGTCGTCGTTGCTGCTGAAAGCGGGCGATTCAAGGTCATCCCCTATTCCGAACTCTACCGTCTTTCCGCAAACCAGCGAACAGGCCAGGAGGAGGTCCAGGCGATAGCCACAGAGCAGCGCGTTACCTCGGCCATCATCCAGGCAACTGGAGGAAAGACCTCGATCGTGTATGAACTAGGCGGACATTCTGAATTCACCGTCGAACAGCTCGGCCTCGCTTCCGACCTGGCCGCTGGCAACATCGAGCTCCGTCCGCTTACGCTGCTTTCGGCGACTTCCATTCCCTCCGACGCCGACTTGGTCATGGAGCTCTCGCCCAAGTCCGACCTTCTGCCCGTAGAGTCCGAAAGCCTGAAACGCTTCCTCGAGGCAGGTGGAAACGCCCTCTTCCTGATAGACCGAATGAAATCTCCACTGGGGAACCTCGAGAGCCTCATCAATCTCTACGGGGTCACCACAACGCAGGGCTATGTCCTCGAGGGCGGCCAATCCAATACGGTGGCAGGCAGGCCCAATCTCCTCATTCCCGATCTCGGGAAGCATTCCATATTGGATTCGATCAAGGCCAAGAACTATGTCGTGACCATGCTCAATGCCCAGGGCCTCGACCTGTCCAGCCTGAAAAAGCGGAACCTCAGGATCGACCCCCTCCTCCTTTCCAGCCCCTTATCCTGGCTCAGGACTGACCTGGGCTCGGACTCGATGACCAGGATCGCGAGCGACCGTGACGGTCCCTTTGTATTGGCCTTCGCGGTGGAGGACAGGAAGGACGATCCGGCGGCCAGATCGTCCCGACTCGTCGTTGTCGGCTCTTCGCTCTTTGTCCTGCCCGAGGCCATGTCGCAGTACATGGGGCCTGGAAACAAGGAGCTCTTCCTCGACATGGTCGCCTGGTCGGCGAAGGGGAGCGAAGGCCTCGGCATCCGTCCGAAAAGCACCCTCCTTATGCCAGTTCAATTAAACGCAAATCAGGCAGTCCTGTGGATCCTCATCATCGTCGTCCTCCTGCCCGGACTCGTCATGGCGATGGGACTCGTCCTGTGGTCCCGGCGCAGGCATCGCTGATGCGAAGGGGGCTTGTCGCCGCCTCCGCGGCTGTCCTTGTCCTGGCCGTCGGCTACGGATGGCTTTCGATCGCGAAGCCCTTCGACGCGGCG
>JBMOIK010000647.1:0-1637 GCA_049317365.1 Rectinemataceae bacterium
CCCTGCGACTGTGGAAAAGCAGAGGGCCGGTGTCGAGGGAAGCGATCTCCGCTTCGACGCCGACGTGCTCATCGCCGAGGACCACGAAGTCAACCGCGAGCTCTTCACCGTGATACTCGACAAGCTTGGCTGCCGCGTCACACCGGCCCGCGACGGCCAGGAGGCGGTCGAGATCGCAGCCACCGGCAAGCCCGGCGGCGGCCCATTCGACATAATACTGATGGACATCTTCATGCCGCGCATGAACGGCTACGAGGCATCCCGCGCCATCAGGGAGGCCGGGTACCGCGGCCCCCTCGTCGCGGTGACCGCCTCGGCCCTGAAGGGCGAGCGCGAGAAATGCGTGGAGGCCGGGATGAACGACATCCTGGTCAAACCCTTCCGCAAGAAGGATCTCGCCGGCGTGCTTTCAGCCTGGCTGCCAAAAACGGGGAGCGCCGGACCGGAAAAGCCCACAGTGTTACCCCAGTCGCCGCAGCTGAAATCCGGGGAGCGGCCGGAGGAGGCCCTTGAACTCCTCGAGGCGCTTGAGGTCCCGAAGGCCGCTCCGCTGCCTGACGTGGAACCCCATGACATCCTCGACCTGGCCAGCGTGATAGATACCTTCCTCGGGCAGAAAAGCACTGTGATGAGCCTCCTTGAGCGCTTCAGGGACAAGGCCCGTGGCCAGCTCGTCGAGCTCGAGTCCCTCCTTGTGGCTTCAGACTACCCGAGATTCAGGGAAGTGGCGCACTCCATCAAGGGAGCAGCCTGGAACCTCTCCGCCAGGCGCCTCGGCGATTCTGCCCGGGATGCCGAAAACGCGGGCCGCAACGGGGAGGCAGCCGCTGCGCAGCACTCGCTGGCCCAGCTCAAGACCACTTTCGCCGAGTTCGACGCGGTCGTGACGACAATCCTCACGACCGGCCCGGGCTGACACCAAGGGAAAGAAAAGGCTATCTTCCCGGCATGAGAACGAACTACCATACGCATTCGCCCTTTTGCGACGGGAAGGCAAGCATTCCCGCCATGGCAGCCGCAGCCCACGCCGAGGGCTACCAGGTGCTCGGCTTTTCTTCCCACGCGCCCCTGCCCTTCGAGACTGTCTGGAACATGAAGGCCGCGCGCATGCCCGAATACGCCCAAGCTGTGCGCACGGAGGCCGAGGCCTGGAAGAACCGTGGCCTTGAGATCCTCCTCGGGCTCGAGATCGACTGGATCGAGAGCATTGCCAGCCCCTGCGATGCCCGTTTCGTTGCCATTGACCTTGACTTCAGGATCTGTTCAGTGCATTTCATCGATCCCGACGGGAGCGGCCTCTTTGCCGTCGATTGCCCGGCTGATGAATTCGAGAATCGTGCTGCTGCAGCAGTTCGGGACGAGGGAGATCGGCTCTGGAAGGATTATTACAGGAGGCTCGGCCTGGCCATCCAGGAGGGCGGCTTTGACATACTCGGCCATCTCGACCTTGTCGTCCGCAACAACCGGAACAGCCGCTGGTTTGATGAATCCTCGAAGGCCTACCTCGATGCCGCCTTCGAAGCCATCGAGGGCCTGGGTGGCACCGGCGCCATCGCCGAGATCAACCTCGGGCCCCTGGTCCGTGGCAAGTCGGACAGGCCCCATCCCTCGCCGCCGATAATGAAGAGGCTCCACGA
>JBMOIK010000648.1:0-1637 GCA_049317365.1 Rectinemataceae bacterium
ATCGACCTCATGATTTCGCTGATCATCGACGATCCCTACGGCGACTACCGGACGGGATACCGCGACACTCGTGGCAATGACGTGATCGTGCCTTTCAGGGACTTCATCCGGATCACCAAGGAGCAAGGCTCCGTGAGCCGGAAATGGGTCCACTTCATCGTTTAGGAGGGTTTTCATGAAACACAAGACGCTGTGGCTCGTCGTGGTCTGGGTGGCGCTTCTCATCGTGGCGCTCGGCCTTCAGGCCTTTCTCCCGCAGGGGCTCCCCCTCGCCCAGATCGTGAACCTAGCGGGGATCATCAGCCTGTCCTACGTAGGCATCGACAAGGTGAAGAACATCGTCGTCGCCTCGAAGGCGCCCTCAGGCGAGTACGGCTTCGACTACGTTCCTCCGATGCAGGACAAGCACCTTTGGATCGTGATCGTCTGGCTTTTCATCCTCGCCGAGACCTTCGCCATCCAGGCGATCGTGAAGGCCACCTTTCCGGAGGCTGGTATTCCGATTCCCGTCTCCGAGGCTGTCACTTTCGCGGGCATCCTTTCGGCGGCCTACGTCGGGCTCGACAAGGGCGCCAAGATCGCCTCTGCGGCCGGCACGGCGGCAGCCGAGGCCCCGCCTGTTCCTCCGACCGGGGGCGGCTCGTGAACACGTTCCTGCTTTACTTCCTCGGGGCCGCAGCGCTCGCTGGCGCGGTCCTGGGGGCTCGGGCCTACGTGATCCATCTCCAGAAGGAGCGGGATCGCCTGAAGGCCGAAAACGACAAGCTGAGGGAGAATCTTGACACCGCGAACAAGCGGATCGAGGCGCTCGCCACGTTGAATACCGCTACCGCGAATGCGGACAAGAAGGCAGACGATGAACGGAAGACGCTGGACGAGACTCCTGATACTGGTCTTGCTGGCCGCGCTAACGGTCTTTTCGGCAGGTAGCTGCGTCACGGGACCCGCGAAGGTCCCGGAGTCCGCCAATCCCATCCTGGAGAGGCCCCCGAAGCCCGAGATGGAGCAACCCGTCTTCGTCGACAAGGCCGGAGGGCTATGGCTTTCCTATGCCGACTACCGGGCGCTGGAACGGAACATCATCGCGATGCGAGAGTACGCCGCCAAGCTGGAGGCACTTCTCGACTATTACGCGCCCGTCCCGCCTCCGAAGCGCTGAGCTATTTTTCCTCGCGCCGTTTCTTCAGGAAGTTCAGTATCGCGCGCTGCTCGCCCTTGTCGTAGGTGTCGACGATGAAGGGTTCGTTGCCGGTCGCCCTGATGCTGTAGACCGCTCCAAGGTATTCCGCCAGGTTCCGCCGTTCCTTCTCGGGAAGGTCCTCGGAGAGGTTCAGGATGTTTTTTCCATCCACCGTGATCTTCGTCGCGGTCACCCGAACCTTGGGCGAATACCTCTCGGATGATCTTTCAGACGATAAGGCCCACTCCTTAAAGGCTATAAAGGTCTCATTTGCCGCGCGGGAATAGACCTCGGGCTCTTCGTCGGCGTGATTCGCGAGGGCAGCCTCAAGGTAGCGGAGCTTGTGCGCGTTGTTCTCAATCTTGAATCCCGCCTTCTTCAGCCCGGAGAACCGATCTACGAAGACCTCGGCGATGATCTTCGCGTCGCTCAGGGTCTGGGCGCCATGCCAAGGTTC
>JBMOIK010000649.1:0-1637 GCA_049317365.1 Rectinemataceae bacterium
CCGTGCGCTCCTGTCGCCGAGACTCGCGCGGATCGAGGCGAAAGCGGAGGCGGCAGTCTCATCGGAAGCGAGGGGCTCGGGGAGGAGCGGAGCGATCGGGCGGGGCGAGTAGCCCAGAACGTGGTCGACGCGCCTGCGGGCATCGTCCACGCCGAAGAGCCGGATCATCGCGTCGATCTGCGCCCCGGCCGGAAGGCGGCTCGACCTGGACGGCTTGGCCGCCAGCTCGGCGTTGACCGCGTTGGTCCGGTAGACGTCGGCCACGTCCTTGCCCATGCCCTCTTCGATGATGAGGCAGGTTTCGGCGAGGTCGTAGTCGGCGGGGTGGGTTGAATTGCTGGACGCATTCTTTGCGTCAATCGACGCATTTTTTGCGCCCATGGCCTTCACCCAATTCTGAACGGCCCGGACCTCGCGGTTAACGGCTTCGGCGATCTGTTTTGTGGTCACGCCTTCCCCCCCAGCTCCAGCCGCACCGGCCGGAGCGCCGTCATGTCCACCTGCGTCTGGCCGTCGAGGATCGATTGCTCGGCGTCCATCGCGCGGATGATCAGCGTCCGCACCCAATCCCCCCGCGAGTGCCGCCGCCCCGTCCGCTTGAGGAAGTCCTCGTAGCGCGAGCGCTCGGCGGGTTCGAAGGGGATGTCGACTTTGACCTTGCCCTTGGTCGCTTCGTAATTACGGATCATGAGATCACTATAAGCCAATTTACGAACCTGTCAAGCGGGATATTGCAAGTATTTTCGTAAATACGTTCCGATAATGAATTCATGGGACGAGGAAAAAGTGCCGATGCGACTGACTTCTGGAAACGCTACGAAGAAAGCGCGGTCAAGGACTTGGCAACAACTATTGCCGCTCAGGTGAAGCCCTCGACTCTCAGCTCCTACAAGACTGAGAAACGATTTCCCCGCGCCAACGAAGCCGTAGCCATCGCCCGCGCCCTCGGGGTCTCCGTCGAGTACCTGGTCGAGGGCGAGCCCGGCGCCGCCTATATCCTGAAGCTCGTCATGGACTCGGGCGTCGGGTGGCATCCCCCTGAAAAGCTGAAACCCTTGGTTGACGACCTGGAGATCCTGGACGACACTAGGTTCGCCTCGGCGAAGGACATGGTTCATGGCCTCGCCGAATTAGCCCGGCAGGAACGGGTGGCAGAGTCCAAACAACAAGGCCAGGCGGGCACGGCAGGGTGATACCCTTCAGGGCCCGCTCAAAGTAAGAACAATTAGAAGAACGATACAGGCCAAAGAGTGAAATGAATGGATGACCAATACGATTCAGTAGGGAAGGGTTTGGGTTTAATTATGGCGGTCAGCCTCATTTGGAGTGTGATCGTTTTTTTAATTTCTGCTTCATTTGTAGGCTCGATTTTAGTCTGGTATATCGCCTGTGGTCTTTCTCTTTCCGGGAAGTGGAGCAAGATGCACCCGGCTGATCTTCCCCCAGCACTCAAGGGGCCAATGGCAACTCCCCTTGCGATGTTTGCTTGGCCAATATTCGTACTGAGAAATCGATAGCCCCCACCCCCTCACCCCTCCTTCCCCAGGAGCCGCCTCCTCTGCATCCGCTCCCGGGTTTCCCGCCCCGACCGGTCGAGGAGCTCCTCGACGACGAGCGTTGATCACAGATAGACTACA
>JBMOIK010000650.1:0-1635 GCA_049317365.1 Rectinemataceae bacterium
TGCCAACTCGGACAAAGTCGGATAAATGTCCACGAATTCGACCAAGGCCTCTGTATCGAAGATGACCTGCCTGGGCTTGCTGAAGCGCTCAACTAGGCTGATTGGCTGGGCACGGTAGCGGCCGACCGAGGAGGGGCCAGGGGTGCCGCGACAGCCAGGGTTGGAGCAGGCGCAGGAAGTACTTCGCGGGCGGGAGCGGGGGCAGGGGCGCGAGCCAGTGCAGCCAGAAGCTGAGCGCCAGGAATGCCGGCCTGTAGTATGATGAGGGCAGCCAGCTGCTTCTGGGCTGCCTGGCGCATTTCGAGAAAGGCCCGGTGGGCGGAGTACTGGCCGGCGATTTCGAGGGGGACAGTGGTGATGGAGGAGGTCTTCACGGGGGCATCAACTTCCTTTGCCGTTTCGGGGCCATGGACAGCCAGCCGTCCGGCTGCCAGCCGGGAGAGCTTCTTGCGGATCGAAATCAAGAGGGGATCATTGACATGAGTGGCCAGGGCTTCAGCTACCGGGGCGCCACCGAGCACGATGGTCTTGATCAAGGCAACCCTGGCAGGCGCCACCGGAGCTGTTGGGAGTCTGGGAATGGAAGGAGCCTGAAGGACCAGGTGGGCGGAGCACAGGTCGCGGCCAAGGCCACTCAGGGCAGCACAGCGGTGCAGGCCACGGCCCAGCGTCACTACGCTTGCCAGGATCGCAGGCATCCCTGCTGCCGAGAAGCTGTGTCCAACCTGGGATTTAATACTGACTGGTACTATACCGGGATAGAGCGATCCCAGCGCCTCCTGTTCCGGGTGGTCCTCCTCGGCGAAGCCACTGGCGCTGGCCTCGATCAAGGTCATGTCAGAAGGTGATTTTCCCGCTTCCCTCAGGGCTTCGAGCGCTGCGGTCTCGATGGCCTCCCTAGTCGTCCCCGGCGCGAAGGCCAGGCCCTCCACGGTGGCATAGACCCGTCCCGGGTCGGCCAGGGACGCCCTCTGGAGGACAAAGGCTCCCGCACCCTCACCGGCTGTCCATCCTTGGGCTGAAAACGCGGGTCCGGCGGTGGAGGTCCCTGACGAGACGGGGCCGAACTTCAGGCGAAGTGTCAGGTTTTCGAGACTCCCGGCCAGATCCACCGCAGCTATGACAATTGCTTCGACATCGCTCGTGCGAAACAGGTTGTCGGCTACTTCGATGCAGCGATACACCGAGTTTTCCTCGGAGGAAATGGTAAAGGCAGGCCCGGAAAAGTCCCAGAGCGAGGAGATGCGCGAGGCCATGATGTTGCCGATGAAGCTGGTGTATTGATTGAGTTGGGCCGCAGCCGCAACCGAGTCCTTGGCCAGGGCCTGCAGCACTGATAGTTCTTCAGCTGTCAGTGCAATTCCCTGATCCGAGAGGCTTTGGACAATCTGTGAATCGAGGTTCACCCGCCCACGGTACTGGTGAAGTTCCTCCTCTATGCCCATGGCGACCAGGACGGCCACGTTGCTGCCGGCCCTGAGTCCGGCGTCGAGGGCTGCGTTGTCGGCCACCTTCATCATGAGAAGCTGCTGGGGAATGAGGGTATCCTGATCGTTCGGCGGAACCTTGAAGCGCAGGAAGTCGATGTCGAAGGATTCGAGGTAGCCGGCACGTGGAGCCTCGGCTCTGAGAGCC
>JBMOIK010000651.1:0-1626 GCA_049317365.1 Rectinemataceae bacterium
GATGGCAATCGAGAACAGGACGTCGGCGCGGCGCTCGGCCTCGCCTATGGCCTTGACCTGCAAGCTGACGGATTCCTTCTTTTTCATCCTCTCGAAGGCCTCGCGGAGTTTCTGCGCACAATCGAGGATGATGTCCGCAAAGTCGGCGCTCCTCGAAGGAAGGCGGACGATTCCATAGGTCTCGATCTTCTCGACGAGGGCCTTGATCTCGTCTACCGTATTGTCGACAAAGGCGGCGATCATATGGATGTCCTCGCGGTCGAAGGGCGTGATGAAGCTCTCCTCGAGGGCAATGTCGATCTTCGCCTCGATCTTGTCCGCCTTGCGCTCGATCTCCTTGATCTCGGTGATGATGGCTTTCAGCGATTCATGGCCCGCGTCCCCGGAATCGAGGCCTCCGGCGAGCTTTCGAAGCCTGCGGGCTGCATCGAGGAGGGTGTCCGTATGCTCGAGGAAAAGATCGTAGAACTTGGTTTCGCGGGGGAGGAGGAGATCGAGGAAGTTGAAGCGCATGGGAGCTCCTTAGGAGACGGTGCCTGGCAGGTCTGAGCCTGGCCGGATGACCGACCCTCGAGGCCGGCGGATATCGCCTGCATGGTGCACGGAACAAGAGCCCGATGCAACGTGGGAGGGCTGCTTTTCCTCCACTTCGACGGAATGCCAGGCAGTGTGGGAAGGAAGGCCCGGGCAGGTTGACGGAGAGGGCCGCCGACCGGGAGGATGATCCATGAACCATCCATCCGCCCTCCTCGAGCTGGACCTTCGAAGTGACATCGACTATCCGGGAAAGTTAACAATTCCTAGCAATCCGGCAGGCTTCTTTCCCCCTGGTCCCAGCGCCGGGGAAAAGGAGGAAGTCTATCTTTTTTCGCCTGAGATCTACGAACCCACGCAGGACGGTCCCCGGGGCCGACTGCGGCAGCCCCTGCCCGAGGCAGCCTTTGCCAGCGCTGCAGCCCAGGATGACGGAGCTGGGACTCCGTGCTTTTGCATCGAGGCAGGATCCTGGATCTTCGCACAGTGGCGACCAGAGTCGGCGGAAGACCTGGCCGAAGGCATGGAATGGTGCGCGCGGGAAGCCTGGTGGGAGCAGCGGCGGCTCGAGGGTCCCTGGCTCCTCAGGCTCGTCAGGGAAGATGGCCAGACTGCCTACCAGCTCCTCCGAAGGCTTACGAAGTGAGGGTCTCCCCAGCCAGACCCCGGAGACATTCCCAAGGAGCCAGAATAGGGAGCATCTGGGTCCCCTTGAGTTCCCCGTCGTCAGCCCTGAGGACTGGGAGCGCATCAAGCCCTACTACCAGGACTGCGAGGGACGCATCCCGAAAGGCCAGTTAGCGATGGCATGAGCCCCTCCGCTTCGGGTTGCGGTGCGCCATTTCCTGCCCTATAATCGCTCGTTGGGGCACTGCGGAAAGGGCACGCACGGTTTCGGCAGCAGGGACCGACACGGACTTCCCTTAGCCCATCCGGACCCCGAGTCCCTGACAAGTGAGGAAAGAATGGCTGAAACCGCTTCCCTGAAAGTGGATCACTCCAGCGCAAAACCGATCGGAGAGGTCTTTGGAGGCCTGGCCGCCGTACTCGTCGCCCTTCCCTCCGCAATAGCCTATGGCCTGGTGATCTACG
>JBMOIK010000652.1:0-1625 GCA_049317365.1 Rectinemataceae bacterium
GCACCTTCAGCTTTACCGTGCCGATCGTGGCTGCAAGCAAGAGCAGCATCCTCCGACCCGCCAACCGCAACCGCAGCCTTTCGGATGAAGGTCTCAAGGGCCTTCGCGTCCTGGTAGTAGAGGATGTCGCGACCAACAGGATGCTCCTCGGAGCCATCCTCAAGGCCATGGGCTGCGAGACAGAGTTCGCGAACGATGGCATCGAAGCCCTTGAGGCACTCCGCCGTGGCGGCTTTGATCTCTGCCTGATGGACGTTCAGATGCCGCGCATGGGGGGAGTGGAGGCAACCCGGGCAGCAAAAAAAGAAGGTCTCACCACCCCTATCATTGCCCTGACCGCTGCTGCTTCGACCGATGACGCCGAAGCCTGCAGGCTGGCCGGCATGGAAGCCTTCGTTACCAAGCCCATCGACCGTCAAAACCTGATCGCCGCGATGCTTGGCGTCAGCGGAAAAAAACCGCCCTGAGCCTGCCACTCGTCCACCCTTCCTTGACTCTCCCCACCCTCAATCGCTACTGTTTTAGCGTTTCCCTATCCTTTGCCTCCTAAGGAGTTGCCATGAGCATCATCGAATACGTCGAAGCACGAGAGATCCTTGATTCCCGCGGAAATCCCACCGTCGAAGTGGATGTCGTCCTCGAAGACGGTAGCCTCGGCCGCGCGGCCGTCCCCTCGGGCGCCAGCACCGGGGAGTACGAGGCCGTCGAGCTCCGTGACGGCGACAAGAAACGCTACCTCGGCAAGGGCGTCCTCAAGGCTGTCGAGAACGTCAACACCCACATCGCCAGCGAGATCACCGGCCTCGACGCCCTCGAGCAGGTCGATATCGACCGCACGATGATCGACCTCGACGGCACCGAAAACAAGGGCAAGCTCGGCGCCAACGCCATCCTCGGCGTGTCCATGGCCGTCGCCCGTGCAGCCGCCGAACACCTCGGCATGCCCCTCTACAAGTACCTCGGAGGTCCGCACACCAACCTCCTGCCCGTGCCCATGGCCAACATCATCAACGGCGGCAAGCACGCGGACAACAAGGTCGATCTCCAGGAATTCATGGTCATGCCCGTCGGCGCGGAATCCTTCCGCGAAGCCGTCCGCATGACCGCCGAGGTTTTCCACACCCTCCGCGGCCTCCTCAAGGCCGACGGGCACAACACCAACGTCGGCGACGAGGGCGGTTTCGCCCCCAGCATCGGCAACGAGGATGCGCTCGGCTACATCATGAAGGCCATCGAAAAGGCCGGCTACCGCCCCGGAGAAGACCTCGCCATCGCCCTCGACTGCGCCAGCTCGGAGCTCTTCGACGAGGGCGGCCGCAAGGGCTACAAGTTCTGGAAGTCGGAGCCCGACAGACTCTACACATCCGACGAGATGATCGAGCTCTACACCACCTGGGTCAACAAGTACCCAATTGTGAGCATCGAGGACGGCCTCGACCAGAACGACTGGGACGGCTACGTGAAGTTCACCAAGGCCCTCGGCAACCGCATCCAGATCGTCGGCGACGACTTCTTCGTGACCAACACCGTGCGCCTGGAGAAGGGCATCGCCATGGGCGCCTGCAACTCCATCCTCATCAAGGTCAACCAGATCGGCACCGTCACCGAGACCATCGAGGCCATCG
>JBMOIK010000653.1:0-1585 GCA_049317365.1 Rectinemataceae bacterium
TACGCCCGGAAGGCGCCACGATGCTTCAATTCCCAACAAGGTTCGAGGAACATTCAAAGAAGCAAGGCGCCCGAGCGCTGGTACGGGCGTGCGCAGATCCCCGCCGGCGAACCGTCACCGGCCGACGTTGACACAACGGCAGGCGATGCTGTCGAGGTCGGTTGATGTCGCGGATGCTCCTCAGCCCCTACCGTCTTTCGCGACCAAGCCCCGAGTGCTATCATCCCACCTTCTGGGAAGCGCAGCTCGAAGAGGCGCCTCGAAAAGGCAAACCCGACTGGAGGAGTCATGGATCCACGCATCGCAAAGGCCTATGCCGACATCGCGCTCGACAGCTGCCTCGGACTTCGGGAGGGTGGGAAGCTCAGGGTCGTCGCCGAGATCGCGCATCGCAGCCTCGTGCACGCCATAGCAGAAGGCGCCTGGTGCCGGGGCGCGGCAGTCGTCCGCGTCGACTGGAACGACACAAGGCTTTCGCGGCTCTTCTTTGACAATGCCCAGGACTGCCGCTTCGACGAGGTACCCTCATATATAGGACGAGATGCCCGCTGCTTTGTGGACGAGGGTTTCTGCAATCTCTCCCTGGTGGGGGACGAGGATCCGGCTGCCCTCGACGGGGTCAATCCCGAAAGGCTCCAGCGCCAGCAGCGCGCCCGGTCGATGGCGATGAAGCCCTTCAGGGACGCGGTGATGAGCAACGGCCTGGCCTGGTCGGTGATGCCGGTGGCGACTGAAGCCTGGGGCCGGGCTGTCCTTTCGGCAGCCGGCCGCGATCCAGGAGCCGACCCGGAAAAGACACTCTGGGATGTGCTGATTCCCATCCTTGGTCTTGACCGTCCCGATCCCGCAGCCGCCATACGGGCCCACATGACGGAGCTCGCCGAACGCGCGAGGCTTCTCGGCCAGGCTCGCTTTTCTGAAATCCACTTTAGCGGTCCCGGTACGGACCTCTTCGTCGGACTCTCGCCCCTGTCGCGCTGGACAGGGGGCGCCTCGACAAGCCGCGCCGGCCAGACCTTCTATGCAAACCATCCGACAGAAGAGGTATTCTCCTCGCCCGACGCGCGCCTGACCAGGGGGCGCGCAGCCTGCACGAGACCCGTCAAGGTGCTCGGCGAGACGGTAGAAGGCGCCTGGTTCGAATTCCGTGACGGGAGGGTCGTAGCCTCGGGAGCGGCGAAGGGTGCAGGGGTCCTTGCGCGCTATCTCGAGGTAGACGAGGGATCAAGCAGACTCGGAGAGGTGGCCCTCGTCGACTCGACAGGCCCGATCTGGAAATCCGGCCTTGTCTTCGACAATGGCCTCATTGACGAAAATGCCACCTGCCATATCGCACTCGGATCAGCCTACACGGAGGTCTTCGAGGGTGCACTCGGGATGGACGCGGGCCAGCTGTCGTGCGGGCAGGGTGGCGTCGGCATCGGTGGAGTACACCACGCGTCCGTCCGGGGACCATCCGGTCACGCGGGCCGTGCTCGCCTCGTGCGTCAGGCGCTTGGGAAGACCGCCCGCCAGCGGCATGACGTACACCTCGACCGGGCCTTCGTATTCCGCGGAAAAGGCGAGCCAACGACCGTCCGGCGAG
>JBMOIK010000654.1:0-1575 GCA_049317365.1 Rectinemataceae bacterium
CCGATGTCAAGAAGGTCGATGTCGGCGGGGGGATGATCCACGGGAATGCCTCGGATTTCAGGGAAGATAGCTCAGGGCTTCTCCTCCTCAGCCATACCAGCGATTCCTGTGCTCACAGGGACCTGGGCTTTGGCACGATCGTGGATTTCGGTGACGAGACAATTCTCCTCCCCGCAGAGGCTGACTACCGGATGGAGCTTGCGCGAGGCTCCCTTGCGCGCCAGTTCCCCGATATCCGCCCTTCTGACTTCGAAGCCCTCCTCGAGGGTGGCTGGGTCGCAAGGGAACGGGGGGCCATGCTGGCCGCTCCGGGATCGGGGCTTTCCTGTGTCGAGTTGCTGTTGTCAGGACTGGTCGAACAGACAGGCCCGGATGGCAGCCTTGTCGAGCTGGCTGCGGGGGCCCTTGTCGGCGAGGCTGAGGGCCTCGACTCGAGACTCGAGGCTTCCAGTTACCGATGTACGACAGCCATCGAGTCGGTGCCTATCCCCGTCTCGCGCTATGTCGCCCTCATCGAGGCTCACGACCTCGCTGCGGACCGGGCGCGGCGCTTCAGCGTCGGGGCCTTCCTCCTTTCCTGCCCTTCCTTCGCCGGCCTTTCTTCCCTCGCCATCGAGGGGCTTGCCTCGTCATCGGTGCTTGTTTCCTACGATGCCGGTGAACGGCTGGGAGGGCCGGGGCAGTCTGTCCATGTCCTGGTTTCGGGGAGGATCGGATTGGTCGCGGCAGGACACAGGGTGCTTGGCATAGGCACAGGCGAGGTGTTCGGGGAGGAAGGCCTCTTCTCGCCCCAGGCCCCCTTCTTCGAACTGGCCGTGGAGGCGGACTCCACGGCGCTGCTGCTGGGTACCGAGGTCCTTGCAAGCATGCCGATCATACTCTGGAAGCTCAGGGAACTCCTGGCCCGTCGATTGTCGTCGGCGCACAGCGGCTTCGACTTTGTCTGGCAGGACGACTATACCGTCGGTGTGGCCGAAATCGACGTCCAGCACCGTCAGCTCTTTGCGCTCCTCCAGGGGCTCTCCCGACAGCTCGCGGCCGATGGGAGCTGCCCTGATGCGGGGGACCTCGTCGCCGAGATCCGAGCCTCCGCCCTCCATCATTTCCAGACCGAGGAGGGCCTCATGGCAGCTGCAGCCTATCCCGAGCTCGCTTCCCACCGGGATCGGCATCGCGACATCATCATCGATTTAGACCACAGGGCCAAGGCCCTCGCCTGCGACAAGCCGGATTCGGTGAGCGGCTTCTGCGATTTCCTGATGGACTGGATCCTTCGGCATACGCTGTCGTATGACCGCGCCTATGTAGGTCGATTGGGTCCCCTCGCCTAAGAGCTTCCGCCGCTTTCGGAGCGGCTGTTGAGGTAGGCGAGGAGCCCGGCGGCGAGATCGCCGTTTCGCCAAAGCCCGTCGGCGAAGCTGCGGAAGCCCTGGCGAAGGGCTGGCATGGCTTCGAGGAAGGCCTCGAGAAGGCCGGGATCGCCGCCGGTGCGCTGGCCTTGGTTGAAGGCCGCCGAAAAGGCCTCGAGCGCTGCGAACTCCCCTGCCGGGAAGTAGGGCCTCAGGACTTCGACGA
>JBMOIK010000655.1:0-1572 GCA_049317365.1 Rectinemataceae bacterium
GGGGCCTTCGGCGTAGATGGAGGAGTCGTCGAGGATGGAGAGCTTGACGCCGCCTGTCAGGCTGACGATGTCCCCACCCTCCTTCGGATCGGCCTTTCCGTACTCGAGCCGGTTCGCCGCTTCGATGGTGACCACGCGGGAGGCTGCAGCCTTCGGGGCGGCTGGCGTGACCTTGAAATGGGCATAGAGCCGCGAACGGAGGTCTTCGATGGCTCCGGAGTCCTCGAGACCGAGGGTCCGTAGCCAGTCGACGAGCTCATTGAAAGAAGCGGTCGAGATGTCGAGGCTGAGGGTCGATTCAAGGAGTCCAGGCGGCGGCAGCTCGGGAGCGGCCGCAGGGGCTGGCCCTGGCAGTGCAGGCGTCGGCTCGGCTGTGGCCTTGTCGGCGGTGGCCGTGACCTGGGGAGCCGGCTGGGAACTCCCCCTCACTGCTGGAGGGGCGGGAAATTCCTTCGCGACACAGGGAAGCGCAAAGAGGAGCGCAAGGAGCGCGCCCGGGTATCGCAGCCTTGGCACGCAGCTGCTCCGTCAGCGCCCACGACGCGGGCGAGGAGTGGCCAGGTCGGTCCCCGTGGGACGGAGCACGTCGCGGAGGTATCGGCCCGTGTATGAGGCCTTCACCTTGATGATGTCCTCGGGCCTGCCCTGCGCGACGATCTTCCCTCCCCGATCGCCGCCCTCGGGTCCGAGGTCGAGGATCCAGTCCGCCTGCTTGATGACGTCGAGGTTGTGCTCGATCATCACCACCGAGTTGCCGGTATCGACCAGGCGCTGGATCACCTCCATGAGCTGCTTTACATCCGCGAAGTGGAGGCCGGTCGTGGGCTCGTCCATGAAGTAGAGGGTCTTCCCTGTCGGTCGCTTTGACAGTTCGAAGGCGAGCTTGACGCGCTGGGCCTCGCCGCCCGACAGCGTGAGGGCGGACTGGCCGACGCGGATGTAGCCAAGCCCGACCGACAGCATTGTTTTCATCCGGTGGGCGATCTGTGGAATGTGCTCGAAGTAGGCCGCAGCCTCCTCGATCGTCATGTCGAGGACCTCGGCGATGTTCTTGCCCTTGTAGCGCACGTCGAGGGTGTCCTCGTTGAAGCGCTTGCCATGGCAGACGTCGCAGGTGATGTATACGTCCGGAAGGAAGTTCATCTCGATGCGGATGGTGCCGTCGCCCTGGCAGTTTTCGCAGCGGCCGCCGCGCACGTTGAAGGAAAAGCGTCCTGGCTTGTAGCCGCGGGCCTTGGCCTCGGGGAGGCTCGCGAAAAGGTCCCTGATATGCGTGAAAACCCCGACGTAGGTCGCCGGGTTGGAGCGCGGTGTCCTGCCGATGGGGCTCTGGTCTATGTTGATGATCTTGTCAATTGCATCGAGTCCATCGATCGTGCCATACGCGCCCTCGGGCCAGGACGTGCCCATGACGCGGTTGGAAATGATGGGATAGAGGAGGTCGGTGAGGAGGGTACTCTTCCCCGAGCCCGAGACGCCGGTGATGCAGGTCAATCCGCCGAGCTTCAGGGAGACCTCGATGCCCTTGAGGTTGTGCTCGGAACAGGCACTGATGGTTATGACCGCGCCGTT
>JBMOIK010000656.1:0-1562 GCA_049317365.1 Rectinemataceae bacterium
GAACTCTTCAGTATTGGAAGGATCTATGTAGCGGAGGTAGTACCAGCAGGAGCCGGCCCACTGGGGCATGGTGTTCGTCTCGCGTCTGGCCGCCCCCCCGCACTTCGGGCAGGCCGCATCGAGCCAGGCCCCCACGTTGGCCAGCGGCGACTCTCCGGTGCCGCTCGGTGTGTAGCTCGAGACCTCGGGCAGGACCAGTGGCAGCTCGGATTCGGGAATCGCCACGATGCCGCAGGTCGGGCAGCGCACCAGGGGAATGGGCTCTCCCCAGTACCGCTGCCGCGAGAAGAGCCAGTCCCTGAGTTTATAGTTGATGGCTTTCTTGCCAAGTCCCTTCTCCTCGAGCCAGGCGGTGATCTCCGTCTTGAAGCGTTCTGTCGTCATCCCGTTCCATGCGCCGGAGTTGACCGCAACCCCGTCGACGGCCGTGCATTCCGCCGGCGCAGCCTCGGGCGCGCCGTGCTTCGCCTCCTCGCTCCCCTCGGCCGCGACCACCTGGATGATCGGGAGCTTGAACTTCTTCGCGAAGTCCCAGTCGCGTTCGTCGTGGGCGGGCACGGCCATGATGGCGCCCGTGCCGTAGGAGATGAGCACGTAGTCCGAGATCCAGATCGGTATCGTCTTGTCGTTGACGGGATTGATCGCATAGGCCCCCGTGAAGACGCCCGTCTTGTCCTTTGCAAGGTCGGTCCGCTCGAGGTCGCTCTTCCTGGCCGCTGATTCGACATAGGCCTCGACGGCGGGCCGCTGCCCCTTCGACACGATCTTCATGACCAGGGGATGCTCGGGCGAAAGCACCATGTAGGTGGCTCCGAAGAGCGTGTCGGGCCGGGTCGTGAAGACCTCGATGGCATCGCTCCGCGATGGCTTTCCGTCGGGCCTGGCCACAGCGAAACCCAGGGTCGCACCCTCGCTCCGCCCGATCCAGTTGCGTTGCTGGATCTTGATCGCCTCGGGCCAGTCAAGCTCCTCGAGGTCCTCCAGGAGACGGTCGGCGTAGGCTGTGATCCTGAGCACCCACTGCCGTATGCGCTTTCGCGTAACCTTGGTGTGGCAGCGGTCGCATTCCCCGTCCTTGACCTCCTCGTTCGCGAGTCCGGTCTTGCAGGAGGGACACCAGTTGATGGGCATCTCCGCCTCGTAGGCAAGGCCCTTGTCGAAGAGCTTGAGGAATATCCACTGGGTCCACTTGTAGTAATCCTCTTCGCAGGTGGAGACCTCGCGGTCCCAGTCGTAGGAAAAGCCGAGGGCCTTGATCTGCTGGCGGAAGCGCTCGATGTTGGCGCGTGTCGTCACCGCAGGATGGGTGCCAGTCTGTATCGCGTAATTTTCCGCAGGCAGGCCGAAGGAGTCGAAACCCATCGGATGCAGCACGTTGTAGCCGCGCATGCGGAGGAAGCGGCAATGGATGTCGGTGGCCGTGTAGCCTTCGGGATGCCCCACATGGAGGCCGGCACCCGAGGGATAGGGGAACATGTCGAGGACGTAGCGGCGCTTCTCCTTGGGAAACGCGGAGTCTTCGAGGACCGTGAAGGTCCTCTCTCCTTCCCAGCGACGCTGCC
>JBMOIK010000657.1:0-1562 GCA_049317365.1 Rectinemataceae bacterium
GACCAGGACGCGCCTCCCGGGAGGCTGTCCTGAAGTCTCAAGGAGGCCGGCTGCAAGGGCCTTGGCCGAACTGCTGTTGCCCGCAAAGAGCGCTGACCAGGCGGCGACGAGGCGCGCCCGATCAGCCTGCGGGTCATCGGCCGGAGCCGCGAGCACCCGTGCCGAGAGCCTTCCTGCCTTGTCCGATTCCCCCGCGGCAAGCCACATCCGCGCAGCCCGGAGGCGGAGCTCACCGACCTGGCCTTCGTTTCCCCCGCCAGGCTGTGCGGCCGCAGCCTCGAGCCCTGAGGCAGCACCCTCGTAATCGGCTGCTGCCTCAGGGAAGGCCCTGAGGAGGAGCCGGAGCCCTGCCGCAGCGACGAGATGGCGGGAAGC
This sequence comes from Rectinemataceae bacterium, assembly GCA_049317365.1. Taxonomy (GTDB): domain Bacteria; phylum Spirochaetota; class Spirochaetia; order Treponematales; family Rectinemataceae; genus CAIJMU01. Next base: position 376 of record JBMOIK010000657.1, read on the forward strand.
GGCAGCCGGGCTGCCGGACCTGGAAGCGAAGGACTCGAGGAGGACAGCCCCGTCGAGGGGATCGAGACCCGCGGCAGCCTCGGTGAGCGCATCCTCGAAGGCGGCAGTCACGGACAGGGCCGCAAGCTTCGCCCGGGAGGCCGCGAGGGCCTTCGAGTCGGGGCCAGGAGCGGAAAAAGGAAGCGCAGGGCTGGCCAGCACGGCGCCGCCCTGACCTGACGACTGGCCCACCGGCTGGCCGTCGAGCCGTGCATTGATTGCAATACTGATTATCATGACACTTATGATCGATGCGCCGGAGGGAATCCTTTTCCCAGGCTGATTCATGCTTCCACGGCCCTGAATGTGTTGCCCGAAAGCGAGTCCAGCCTGACGCGGGCAAAGCTCCCGACCCGCCCTGGGTCGGCCGGGAAAACGACCATCTCGTCGCGGGCCGTCCGCGCGAGCAGCTCTGACTTCTTCCGCCTCGAGACATCCTCGATGAGGACCTCATCGATGGAGCCGACGCGGGCTGCCATGATCCCGGCGGTGATGGACTTCTGGAGTTCGATCACGCGCGCGAGGCGTGCCTTTTTGTCCTTCTCGGGCACCTTTGCCGCCATTTTCACGGCAGGGGTTCCCTCGCGGGGGTTGAAATGGTACATGAAGGCGTACGAATAGCGTACCCTCTCCATAAGGTCGAGGGTCTGCTCGAAGTCCTCCTCGGTCTCGCCGGGGAAGCCGACAAGGATGTCGGTCGACAAGGACAGGCCCGGCAGGGCCTCCCTCATGCGGGCGACAAGTTCAAGGTAACTAGTACGATTGTAGTTCCGGTTCATTGCCCTGAGCACGGCATCCGATCCAGCCTGCACGGGAAGGTGGATGTGCCTGCAATACAGCGGCTCAGCCGCGATCGCCGAAAGTGCCGCAGCGGAAAGATCCTTGGGATGGCTTGTCATGAAGCGGATCCAGCGGATGCCAGTCTCCCGCCGGTCGCGCAGCCGCTGGGCGACAAGGGACAGGAGCCCCGGAAAATCGAGGGCCGCCCCGCCCCCCCCCCAGCGGTAGGAGTTCACGTTCTGGCCGAGGAGTGTCACCTCGCGGACGCCGCTTGCCTCGAGGTTCCCGAGTTCGGCCAGGATGTCCGCCGGATCGCGCGACACCTCCCGGCCCCTGATGTGTGGAACGATGCAATAGGTACAGAAGTT
>JBMOIK010000658.1:0-1555 GCA_049317365.1 Rectinemataceae bacterium
GTGGATTGTCGCCCGAGCCGATGAGGACCTTGCATGCTGGTGACATGCCGTAGCGCTCGACGAAGCGCCGTGCGAGGTTTCCGGCGACTGTGAGCGGATGGGCAAGGCCTGGCAGCCTGCCGGCCAGCTTGGGGTCGCCCAGGAAATCCCCGGCCGCACGGACGAGCTGCCCGTCCCAGCTGCGCTCATGCCAATTCATGAAGCTCGTGCCCGAGCCGTTGCCCCAGTCGATCGGGCAGTCGGGGTTCGCCGAGAGCACCCCCGACAGGAAGGAGGAGATGAGGTGCACCCGTGCGGTCTTTTCCCAATTATGAGGATGCAGCAGGGCAGAGCGCATGAGGACCGCCCCCGAGAAGCGGAGGGGGCTGTCCGAACCTGAGCGCATCGTCATGGCAGAGGCTCCGCCGGCAGCCCTGCGCAGCGCGGAGGCTTCGCCAGTGGTGTTCGCGCTCATCCAGATCGGCGAGCGCTCCCAGGAGAGGCCGGGGCCGAGGAGCTGGGCCAGGGAAGGAGTCCCCGGCGCGCCGGAACCCGGCAAGCCGAGCCCTGTGATGGCCTGAAGCGCGGAGTTCCCGAGCCAGACCTGGCCGTGCTGCTGGGCCGAGAGGTCGATGGCCGCCACACGCGAAAGGAGGTCCCGGGGAAGGTCATCGAGGAGGGCCTCGAGGGCAGCCAGGAAAAGGGCTGCGGGCTGGCTGGCCTCGCCTGGTTCTTCTGCGGGAAGCGTGGGGCTGCCCTCCGCAAGACCGAAGCCCCCGAGCCTCGGGTCGTCGCGGTAGCGGATCCTCGCCTCCGCGAGGACCCGGTAGTCGAGCCGCGAGAGGATCACGGCGCTCGTCGACTGGGTGCTCGAATCGATGCCGAGGACTAAGTCCAGCTCCGCCATGGCATGCCCCTCTTTGTACTAGATATAACGATTGAGGAGGGCTTCGAGCTCCTCCTGCCGTCCAGGCTCCGGATCGATGGCTGCCTGGGCCATGGCGATCTTCTCGAGGCCCGCGAATCCTTCCGTGCCCGAGCGGATGGCAGACCCGAGCTCTCCCTTCCAGCCAGCGTAGCGAGCTTCAACCCGCTTCGACAGGGCGCGATCGGAAATCAGGGCCCAGGCTGTCTCAAGGCCGCGTGCGAAGGCGTCCATGCCTGCGATGTGCGACACGGCCAGGTCGGTGGAGGTCCAGCTGCCGCGCCTGGGCTTGGCGTCGAAGTTGAGGCCACCCCGCCCAAGTCCGCCGTTGGACAGGATCTCGTACATCACGAGGGTCGTGTTGTAGAGGTTGGTGGGGAACTGGTCGGTGTCCCAGCCCAGGAGCTCGTCGCCCTGGTTGGCATCGACCGAGCCCAGGATGCCGTGGTCGCGGGCATAGCGAAGCTCGTGCTGCATCGTGTGGCCCGCCAGGGTCGCATGGTTCGTCTCGATGTTGAGCTTGAAGCTGCCGGTAAGGCCGCTCTCCTGGAGGAAGGCAAAGCAGGCGGCCGAGTCCGCATCATACTGATGCTTGGTCGGCTCCATGGGCTTGGGCTCGATGAGGAACTGTCCGTCGAAACCTATCGCCTT
>JBMOIK010000659.1:0-1545 GCA_049317365.1 Rectinemataceae bacterium
CGGGAGTCCCCTTGGAAGCCGCCTGCGGCGTTACCGTCGCTCCACCCCGAACCGTCACCGGTACCAATTGTCGCTTTTCATCGTCGAGGCGGAGCACGGTGAGCTTGTTGACCCGAACGAGCCTCACTATCGCGTCGGCCATTTCCTCGAAGTGCTGTCGCGTATCAAGCCGGTATAGCGATCGGGAATACTGCCACAACGAAGTCAGGATCTCGTCATTTCTGACCAACCGCTCTTCGAGATTGCGATTGACCGAGGTAAGCGCGGCAGTCGCGCGACGAAGTATGTGGAGTTCAGAACCGCGATCTCTGAGTCTGCCCCTGAGTCCTTCTATCATCCGCGAATCTCGCTCCAATTTGGCCGAGGCGAAAAAGGCAGTCACGATAATGAGGGAAACGAGGGTCCCGTCGGCAACGAATCGTATGCCCCACCAGGAAGCTCTGAGCGGGTGTCCCGACAGCGCGGCGATCACGGGCATAATGCCGGCGAGGAGGAAAAAATCCACGCCTAGGGAAAGGGCTGCATACTTCCGCCCCAGTGTCGCGGCGAAGAGTAGTGGAGGTAGCCAATAGGGAAGATCCAAGACTGAAGGAAATCCAGGGTCTCCTCCTGCCAGCAAATCCACACCTGCGACGAGTAATCCCAGACCAAGGACCTCGACAACACCTGGCCAGGAAAGGTTTCCGGTTGCAAGGGACGTTTTGGGTGAGTCGAGACCTTCTCCACCTGATTCTTCTTGGGATTGGGATGATGAATCAGCCATTTCGCGAGTATACTTGAGCCATCGTTGGAAAGGTAGCCGGGAAATCTACCCGCTACGGACCAGCGTCACCATGAAGCATCTATAAAAGCGAGGCGAGCAATGATCCCGAGCGTTCCCAAGGCAGTGACCGATAGGAAAAGTTATAGCCCTACGCCAACCCCGAAGCCTCGTCGAAGGCTCCAGGACCGCCCTTCGGAGCCCGATTCGCCGCTTGGGCGTAGCCCGACGATCCCGGGGAGTCCATCGCGACCGTAAAATCGCTCGAAATCAAGCGCACGCTCCGTTTTCCTCGACCTCACATTCCATCCAATTGCAGACTTCTCCCTGATGTCCTAGCTGTCAACTTCGCTTTTGTTGGCATGGTTGACGAACCAGAGCCGCGTCTTCCCGCAGCAGGGAGCCGGGATAATGAACTGGACTTCGTCTTCAAGGCGGCCCTCCTGCCTTTTGCGCAAGACAGGCAATGATGCCCCTGATCTCCGCCGGATCCCACTCACCCGCGGGTGAGTAGGTCACCGCTATGACGGCCCATCAGCGGCATGGGTACGGTCTCGGAGATCCTCGCGGCCTTCTGCGGCAGGGATCAGTACTTGGCAGCGGTCAGGGAGCTTGAGGCGGCCTTGTACCGGGCAGCTTAGGAGACCCCGTCCACCATGCTGGACATAACAGCGCTCAAGGTATACTAAGGATTGTCGTATTTTACTTTTAGCCTTGATGGTAAAATAAGATTGGCTCCTCGCTGTTTTAAGTGGGTAAAGAGCCCATTTTACCAACAATTATGT
>JBMOIK010000660.1:0-1542 GCA_049317365.1 Rectinemataceae bacterium
TACAACGGAGCCCGTTCCGAGGTTTCCGAGGGAACCACCATTGCGCTCAGGCAGCCAGGCACCGACATTTTCTGGGCGGAACGTCAGCAGGTAGCCTCGGGCTTTGACGCGCGCGACTGGCGTGCCGGAGCCGACAGCTCCATCGCGGTGGACGGCATCAAGATCGAGGTCAAGGCCGGAGATACGGTGCAGGCCCTCGTGGCGAAGATAAACGACTCCGGGGCGGCAGTACGCGCCAGCATCGACCCCAGGAGATTCTCGCTGATGCTCGAGGCGACGGTTCCCCACCAGATGCGCCTCGAAGACCTCGCTGGCACTGCGGGCACGGCCGGTGCAGACGGAGCCGCTCCTGCCGTTTCTGACGGAAGGGCCATTGAAAGATCGGGTCCGCTGTCCCAGCTTGGCGTCATCGCCCCCGGTGGCCGTGTTCCCGACAACCTCGCGCCCTCGGCTCGCTCGAGCGGCGGCTCGCTGTTCGATGTCGTCATCCGGCTGCGCGATTCGCTCAACAAGGGCGATGTCCTGGAGACCGGAGGCCTCGCCCTTGCTGGCATCGACTCAGGGCTCGAGAACCTGACGCGGCGTGCCACGGAGATCGGTGCGAGGAGCGAACGCCTCGACTTCATCGCCTCGCGGCTCAACAAGGAGATCCCCGACGCGACGCGTCTCCTGTCGGCCGAGACCGACCTCGACATCACCAAGGCGGTGACCGACTACCGCATGCTCGACTATGCCCATAAGGCGAGTCTCGGCTTCGCGGGGCGCATGTTCCCACAGACCCTGCTTGATTTCCTCAGGTAGGCGCGGCATGGACGCACGGGAAGCATTGAACCAGACACTTCGAGAGGGGACAGTGAAATGGTAGTGAACTCCAAGGCCTATGGCGAGATAGAAGTCGACGAGCGCCAGCTCGTCACCTTTCCCGCGGGACTGCCGGGCTTTGCCAAATTCACCCGATGGGCACTCCTGGACGCGAAGCAGAAACCCTTCTATTACCTCCAGTCGCTGGAGCTGCCTGAGCTTGCCTTTGCCCTCATCGACCCCTTCCTGTTCCGCCCCGACTATTCCCTCGACCTTCCCGACGAGCTCCTGTCGGAGTTCGGCATCGACGATCCTGTGGACGCCATTGTCTTTACGATCGTAACCGTCCCCCAGGACGGCAGCCCTATCACCGCCAATCTCCTCGGTCCACTCATCATTTCGCGGGCGAGCCGCACGGGCATGCAGGCAGTCCTCGGGGACACCCGCTGGCGCGTCAAGCACGACATCATGGCTGAACTCGCCGCATCGAAGAGCGCTACCTGATGCTGATACTCTCGCGCCGCGTCAACGAAAAGATCGTCATCGGTGACGATATCGTGATCTCCGTAGTCGAGGTGCGCGGGGACCTCGTGAAGATCGGCATCGAGGCTCCGAAGAAGGTGAAGGTGTACCGCCAGGAAGTCTACGACGCGATACGAGTGGAGAACACCGCCGCGGTCGCCGGTGCAGTGGCACTGCCGGACCTGCCGCTGTAGGCTGGCCCGGGAGGCCACCCTCAGG
>JBMOIK010000661.1:0-1537 GCA_049317365.1 Rectinemataceae bacterium
GAGGGTCGGGGCCCTGATGCGGACGCGCTCCGGCTTGTCGGTGCCGTTGCCCTTGACGTAGTGGATGTCCTCGCCGCGCGGCGCCTCGTAGCGGGAGATCGCCTCGCCGACGGGGATGCGCCTGGGAGCGCGCACCGTTATGTCTCCGGGCGGCATCTTCTTGATGACCTGCCGGATGATCGAGTAGGACTGCATCAGCTCGCCCACGCGGACGAGGGTGCGGCCGTAGACGTCGCAGTGCTCGTCGGTGACGACCTTGAAGTCCAGCTCGGGGTAGACCAGGTAGGGATCGTCCCTGCGGGCGTCCCGCGCGACACCGGAGGCCCTGCCGGTGGGCCCGACAGCGCCCAGCTTCAGCACGTCCTCCTTGGAGAGGGAACCGACGCCGGAAAGCCTGCTTATCAGTGTGGTCTCTGTGGTGGCCACCTCGATGTAATACTTGGTCCGTTCCTCGAGGGCGTCCACCACCTTCAGGATCTGCGCCATCTGGTCGTCGGTCACGTCACGGCGGACCCCGCCGATGGTGTTGAGCGCGTAGTTGACCCGGTTGCCGGTGAGCATGGCCAGGATGTCCATCACCTGCTCGCGGTCGCGCCAGGAGTACATCAAAAGTGTGTCGAAGCCCACCTCGTGGCCGGCGACACCGAGCCAGAGGAAGTGGCTGTGGATCCGCTCGAGCTCGGAGATCAGCGTGCGGATGTACTGGGCGCGGGGCGGGACCTTGAGCCCGGCTATCTCCTCGACGCAGTGGATGAAGGCGGTGGAATGGGAGTGCGAGCAGATGCCGCAGACCCGCTCGATGAGGTAGCCGTCCTGGACGTAGGTCCGGCTCTCGGCGGCCTTCTCGATGCCTCGGTGGTTGTAGCCGAGGCGAATGCCGACGTCCTTGATCCGCTCGCCGTTGAGCGAGATCAGGAAGCTCTCCGGCTCCTTGAGCGCGGGGTGCTGGGGTCCGATGGGAACTTTCATAATGGCCATGTCAGACTCCCTCCTCTGTGAGGCCTGCCGATTCCTGCTTCCAGTCCTTGCGCAGGGGGTACTGCCCCTCGGGCCAGTCGTCCGGTAACGGGTAGCGGTTGCCGGACGGCAGGCCCTCGACCTTCGCGCCCAGAAGGTCGATGATCTCGCGCTCGTAGATGTGTGCCGAGGGGAATCGGTCAGTCACCGAACGGATCACCGGATCGGCTTTGGGCGCCTTGGTGTGCAGGCAGAGTATCGTGCCGGACTCGTTGGCGACGTGGTAGAGGACACCGATGTCGTCGCCCTCGTCGAGGCCCGTGATGATGCACATGATGATGAAGCCGAGCGTGTCCACCGCGTGGTCGAACACGATCCTGAAGTCCTTCATCTCAACCTCGACCCAGATCCTGCGCTCGCGCTGGACCTTGGTCTTGCCCTCGAGGAAGGGGAAGGCGGCGACGAGTGCCGCGCCGACCTCCTCCGCGAACAGGATGTCGCTCATGATATTTTCTTCTCCTTGGCTTCGAGGCTCCCGAGGAGCTTCGCGACGCCGTCGATGATGGCCTCGGGCCGCGCC
>JBMOIK010000662.1:0-1535 GCA_049317365.1 Rectinemataceae bacterium
CGCGGACGATGAATTTATCCTTGACCAGCGAATAGGTGTTCTCGCTGATGATCACGCGTGTGCCATATTCCTTGTTCGTGCCCTCGAGTCGGGCTCCCAGGTTCACGTTGTCGCCCATCAGGGTGATGTTTTTCCGTTTGGTGGAACCCATGTTGGCCCAGGTCATTATTCCGGAATTGAGACCGATGCCTATGTTTATCTGGCGGTTCGCCGGCCATTGGGCGTTGAGCTCGCCGAGGCGCTTCATCTGGGCCAGCGCGCACTTGCAGCCGAGTTCCGCATGGTCTGCCTGCTCTACCGGCGCCCCCCAGTAACACATGACCTCGTCGCCTACATATTTGTCGAGGGTTCCTCGGTACTCCATGATGATGTTGGTCATCTCTTCCAGGTAATTGTTGAGATGGTTCACGAGTTCCTGCGGCGTCATGGTTTCCGACAGCGAGGTAAAACCACGTATGTCGGAGAAAAAGACCGTGATCATCTTGTCAACGCCGCCGAGGCTCGGCATTCCTCCTTCCACGAGGACATCGGCCACGTCGGGACTCACGTACTGACCGAAGGTTGCCTGGATGCGCTGCTTGTCCTTTTCCTCGGTCATGGCCTTATAGACGATGATGGCGACAAAGGTGAGGATCACGGCTATGGCTGGCCCTGGGTAGGCCAGGAGGAGCCCCGAGGAATCGAAGACAGTTGAAATCGCCAGGAAATAGGCTGCGTCGAGGGCGAGTACAGCCACGAGGGAGGCGAAGAGCGGGACCTTCGGGCGCGAACTCAGCAGGGCTATCCCCAGCACGAGGAACAGTAGGGCCAGCGTGTCGAGCCAGGCTGGGGCCTCATGGACGAAGTTGTCCATCATGATGGTGTTGAGCGCATTGGCGTGCACTTCGATGCCGAACATGATGCCCATCGGGGTCTGCTTGTCGTCGGAGGCCATGCCGTGGGCGAAGGCTCCCACGAGGATAACCTTGTTCTCGAGGCCCCTGGAGTTCCTTTTCCACGTCGTTGAATCGGGGCTGGGGGCGGTCTCGGAGTATGCCGAATAGGAACGGATGGGAAAGGTCTGGATGCTCTGGTCCCCCTCCCCTGACGGCGGTCCCATAAAATTGATGTACATCTGGCAATTGCCATCGACCGGTATCTCAATGAAGGGAACAGACTTCGTTGTGCCCTCTTTGATGAGGTTGCCAGCCTCGTCAAAGACCGGGGCCTTGACCTGGATCTCGTAGGGGACGCGAGATCCTGTGGCAGCATCGAAGCGGGTTGGCGAGTCTATCCTGATCCGGTCACCAATCGTGACCTCTACATCCGACAGGGTCTTGCCAAAGTAGTTCAGTGCAAGGGAGAGGGTCAGCGAGGGAACAAAAACGTCCTGAAAATGGGTTACCGAGAAGCTTGATCCTCCGCCCTCGGTTTCGACCTTCGGAGCATTGGCTTCCATGTCTTTCTTCAAGCTTTCCAGGGCTGCCGCAGTCAGAGGATTGGGGACTGTGTGCCAGGTGAGGTCGGAATCCTGCCATGCGAGTCGCTCATGGTTG
>JBMOIK010000663.1:0-1535 GCA_049317365.1 Rectinemataceae bacterium
AGCGTCAGCACGCCATCGGCGTATTGGGCGGAGGTTTTGGTCTCATCCACTTCCTTTTCCAGGGTGAAAGTCCTGGAAATGGAGCCGTAGTGGCGCTCATTGAACAAGACCTTGCCGCCCTTGCTTTCCGAGGAGCCCTGGGTGTGGGCCTCGATGGTGACGACGAGGAGGCACTCGACAGGCTGTACCGGAGCAACCATGTCCTGGCGGGTATGGCGAGCCTCTATGGCCTGGGCAGGATCGGGCACCTCCTCGATATCCTCGATTTCGCCCTCGACCTCGCCCGGTCAAGGAAGACCACCAAGGTCCATTCGATAGACTACCTCGCCAAGCTCCTCTATGGCCGGATCCAGGGTATCCAGGAGGAGATCGACAGTCCGGCCGGCATGGGTTTCGACCTCACTGACCTCCTCGATGAAAGTCGTAATTACCTCCTTGCACCCCTCCTTGAATGGAACCGGGAAGGTGATGCCCGAGGGGACGCAGGGACCCTGCCGCCGCTGGATCTCCCTGATGCGGGCATGGAGTGCGGCGAGGACGGAGAACCGCTCCAGGTTTCGGAGCCGGCCCAGGCATCGGCTCCGGCCCAGGTATCTGCTCCTGCCCTCGCCGAGGCCGGCGTCCAGCCGCCCGGTCCTCCGGTTCCCTTCGACGACGAACCCGAGCCGCTCCAGATCCCCCTCGACAAGGTGGGGATGATCAGCGACTTCTTCGAGGAGAACTCCGAGATCCTGGAACATTTCGGACAGGAGGTCATCGAAGTCGAGCACGCGGAAAACCCCCTGGACCGGATCAACGACCTCTTCCGGATGATGCATACCATCAAGGGCGGGGCCAGGCTGCTCACGATCAAGAAGATCGAATTCCTTGCCCATGCCGTCGAAAACCTCCTGGACCAGATCCGGAAGGGCGATCTGAAATTCAGCACTCCGGTGGTGGATCTTCTCCTCGAAGTAAAGGTCTGCCTCGGGCAGATGCTCGACGAGGTGGCCTCGGGCGGTCCGCTTATGACGAGGATCGCGCCCCTCGTCATGCGAATCCGCCAGGTGCCAGCGGGGGGGCCATCGGGAGTGGATGCGGAGCCAGCTGCTGCCTGGCCGGTGGCTGCGGCGACTGTGGCAGCGACTGCGGCAGCGACTGCGGCAGCGACTGCGGCAGCGACTGCGGCAGCGACTGCGGCGACAGTGCTGCCATCCACGCTGTCCGCGGCGCCATCCGCGGTGATTGCCGCGCCCAAGGCTCCACAGCCCGGTGCAGGAATCCCCCCGAAAGCAGAAACCGCGAAGAAGGCCTCCGAGTTTCTCCGGGTCAGCTCCGACAAGCTCGACGAGGTCCTGAACACGGCTTCGGAGATCTACATTGGCCGGATCAGGTTCCAGAACGAGATCAGTGCCATCAAGAATTTCCTGAAGTCCCTCAGGTCCAGCACCGAGCGGGCAGCGGAGATCGAGCCCTCCAGGATCCTGGCCAAGCTCGACCGCTATCTTCCGGAATTCTCGAAGGAACTCCGGGCCGCCGGGGGAGGGGCCATCCCG
>JBMOIK010000664.1:0-1534 GCA_049317365.1 Rectinemataceae bacterium
CAATATCAGCTACAAGGCCTCACTCGGATACCGGGGGCTCCTATACAAGGCTGACGCGAGGTCCTATATCGATTCAACCGATGCCGCCCTCAATGATGAGGCCGTCTCCTTTGCCTCCCTCGACTCATACCTGGCGACCTACTTCGCTCCGAAGCGGGCCTTTGTTGGTATTGGAGCTTTCTATACGGAACTCATGAGAGGTCTCGACATCGGATTCGAGGGCTGGGGACAGATCGACGTGGCGGGACTTGCTGGATTGAAGACTCCAACCCATACGCTGTATCTCGAGCCCTCGGCCTCGGTGAAGTTCACGCGTCTCCTCGGGTGGAAGGTCTGGGGAGTCTTTGAGATCGGCTACTCCACCGGCATTTCCCCCTCCTTTGCCTTCGGCAGCCAGTTCGACCTCTCCCTTCCCCAGTACATGGGACTGCGCCTCAGCCAGAACACCAACTTCGCGAGCGGCAACTCGGGGGCCTTTAGGACCTTCACTCCGATCCGGATGGGTTCGGTGGGTTCAGTCGCCGCATTGCCCTTTTCCGGTATTGCCTCGGTTTCGCTCGAATCCTTTTTCTCGCCGCTGAATGGGCTCTATTGCGGCCTTTCCGCAGTTGCGCTGTTCAGGGCAAGCGACAATGTGCCGTCCAAGGGCAGGGTCAGGGCCGATGCCTCGGGACCCTATCTCGGCTTCGAGATCAATACGCTTCTGGCCTCGTACCCGACCTCTGACCTGATGCTTTCCATGGGGCTCGGCATGTACGTCCCGAATACTGTCACGATGTTCGTGGAAGCGGACTCGCCCACGAAGCTCACCCTCTCAGTCTCCGCCATCTTGTCATTGTGAGGATGCCGATGAAAAGCCTGCGAAGTGTGCTGCTTATTGCGCTGGCATTGCTTGCCGTCACGAGCCAGGCCCAGGAGGCTGTATTCTCGGAGGTCAGCGGCAAGGTGGAGTACCAGCTGCCAGGGGCTGATTGGAAGCCGGCGAAGGTCGGCGCCAAGGTGAGCAAGGGTTCACTCGTATCCACAGGTTTTAAGAGTACTGCCGTGCTCAAGATCGGAAAGATCTCGATTTCGATGAAGCCCATCACGCGTCTGTCCCTCGATGAACTCGTCAAGACGGCTGGCGGCACGCAGACCGAGCTGTACCTCCTTTCGGGGCGCGTCCACGCGGATGTCCCACCGCAGGCAGGACAGACCAGCGAGTTCAACGTCACAAGTCCTACTGCGACCGCCTCCGTGCGCGGTACAGCCTTCCTCTTCGATGGAAGCAACCTCTTTGTCGATCGTGGAACAGTCAAGCTCATGACGCCCACTTCCCAGTCCCGGTCGGTGGGCATGGGAGAGTTCAGCTATGTGGTGAAGGGGAGCGGCAGCGTCGCCCCGCCCATAGCCGTAGTCGTCGAGCCGACGCCCATAGACAATTCCTCCGACACGACCGAGTCCTCGGATGCCACTGGCGACGAATCGGGTGGGGACAATTCCGGAAGCTCTTCTCCCGGGGACGGCAGCAGTTCGGATTCCGGCGAGGGAGGTG
>JBMOIK010000665.1:0-1513 GCA_049317365.1 Rectinemataceae bacterium
TGGTACTGGTCCTCCTCCCAGGCCGGAAGCAGCTCGGTTTCGGCCTGGTCACAGAAATTCTCCGACGGCAGCCAATCCCAAAGCCGCAAGGAAGACGGATATTCCGTGAGGGCATGTCGGGCTTTTTAGGCCATGGCAGGGTTTTTGCTCTGCATCAGGCACGTCTGACCTTAGGCTGCGCACTTTTCCAACCCTTGAGCGGAAGGTAGCCCACGTAGGCAAGGTGCTGTGCGGGCCCGGGATTAGGCCACGGGGGATAGACCCCAAAATGGATTCGTAACCCACAGCCCCTCATATTCCATGGCTGCCGGTGTCAGTCTCTGACCCGGCTTAATTAATATATTCTCAATTATAGGCTACGCACGATTTATTTTGGGTTGGATGACTACATTCAGGAACTCGCTACCGCTTGGCATTGTCGAGCCTTTCATGACAGCAAGCGGCTTGGGAATCAACCCTGAAGCCTGAGACCTCGCGAAATCCATGAAAATTTCAACTTCTGTTGTGCATAAAAGCAGACATAGACAATTATCTACGAGGAAATTCAACCTTTCATGGACAATGATGCTTGACAAGACATAATTGGCAGGAATGAAAGCCAGGGATTTCTTCCTGGCGAGGGTCAGACCCTTCAGCCATAGCAACATCTTTCTTCGATCTTGGTAGTTAAATTGAGTTTGACAAAAAAAAAAAAACGTAAAATTGAAAATCCGAGCTTGGCATGAGAAAGAATACTGTCGGCGCGTTCAACCCGATAGGCTCAGGTTTCTCGGAACCCCGCGAGGGGGAAGGAGAATAATGACCCATAGACTGTTGGCTCTTGTCCTGCTTTCTGTCATGGCAGCGGCTGCCTTTGCCGCCGACCAGGCCGACGCAGTCTTCGCAGCGATCAAAGCGAAGAACGACAAGGAAGTGACGCGACTCGTGCAGAACCTTGCGCTTGCGCGGAATTTCGCCCAGCTCGACAAGGTACAGGCCCAGAATCCGGAACTCTTTGATGCGAAACACTTTCCTGGCGACTTTGTCAGCAAGATCATCTTCAATTATGTGGAGAATGCCGCCGCAGGGGCCAGGACGGCGCAGAAGGCGACGGGCAAGACCAATCCCTATGTCAAAAGCAGCGCCCTGTGGTATGTCTGGGATCTCGACACTGCCCTGGCGGCAAAGGCTGCGACCAAGGTGGCGGCGACACAGAAGACCCTCCAGGCCCAGATCGATGCCGATACCAAGCTGCTGTCGGAGGCACTCAACGCGGGCAGGCTCGATGAGGGGACAGCCTTGATCGTCGGGCTATATCTCTATTCCATCAGCCCGGCTGGCCAAACCGAGAAACAGGCTGGTGTTGCGGAAAGCTTGAATGCGCAATTTGCCAATGAAGTGGCGGGCATTCTGGAATACCTTTTCAAGGCGGGGGTTCCCTTCCCCTCGACTTTGCCTGTGGCTCTCAAGTTCGAGGCCTGGAAGCGGGAGTTAGCTGCCCTTGACGCTTTCTGGATGATAACTGACCCATACA
>JBMOIK010000666.1:0-1510 GCA_049317365.1 Rectinemataceae bacterium
AATCCCGCCGGCCTCATCCGCTTGACGACGATGGCGTCGTCCGCGCAGACCTCATGGCAGCAGTAGCAGCGGATGCACTTGTCATAATCGACCCTCACGCTCTTCCTGGCCTTCGACCTCGGATCGGGGACGAGCTCGAGGGCCAGGCCCGGACAGATCGTCACACAGGCCTTGCAGGCCACGCACTTCGTGCGCGAGAAGAAGGGCCTCGACACGAAGAGGTTCTGCAGGAAGGCAGGCATCTTCTTCCCGCCATCCGTCTCCCTCGGAACCTGCTTCCAGTCCTCCACCATGAGCTCGTCGGGATTGGTCCCAATTACCTCTATCTCTGCGTCTGACGAGACCCAGGCACCGCGCCCCAGCGCATCCTCGAGGTTGAAAACCAGCTTCGGATCGAGGTTTATGAGCCTGCAGGCCGTGCGGTCGAGGGCCAGGGGGTCGCGGGAGGCCAGGATAGCCCCGATCTTCCTCGGGTAGCCCGAGCCCGGCCCCGGCCCTTCCATGCCGACGATGGCGTCCATGATCGCGAATTCCGCCCTGAGCGCCAGGTTGAGGTCCGTGAGCATCTGGCCGAAGCGTGCCCGGTCGGGAAAGCGCATGTGGAACTGCGGCTTCTGCAAGCCCGGGATGCAACCAAATAGGTTCTTCATCGCCCCCGTGAAGTACATGAGCTGGTGCGTCTTCAGCTTGCAGAGCGAAACCAGGATGTCGGCCTCGACAGCCGCCCTCGCCAGCGTGAAGTTCCTGACGACCCTTCCTTCGGGGTTCTCGACCTGGACCGAGTCCGCGAAGTCGACCCACTCGGCACCTTCGACAGCAGCAGCTTCGAGGAGGCCACTCTTCCGGAAGGCAGCGATGCCAACCTGAAAGCCCGGCGACTCTCCCACAAGCACGCGCGCTGCCCCCCTGGACTTCGCGTAGCGGATAGCCGCGCGCAGCACCGCCGGATGCGTACACACTGCCTCGTCTGGCTCCGCGCCCTTCAGGATATTGGGTTTGAAAAGCACCGACTTCCCTGTCGCGTCGGGGAACCCCGCTGCGTCGCAGGCTTCTTTCACTGCGGCATCCACTGCCGCCTGGTCATATTCCGCGCAGCGGACGACCGACACCAAGGCTTTCATGGGCGGATGCTAGCATGGCGATGGCCTGTGTGGGAGGGCCTGACAATTGCAGGGAGGAGCAACCGAGACCTCGAAGCCGCAACCGGGATCGCTTGGGCTGGATGGCCACCGAAGCGGATACCGAAGGCTAGCTCCCATTCCTGAAAGGCTGTCACAGAAGGAGCTGCCTTGGTTTGACGCCCACTCAGATCCAAGCTACTATTCCCCATCACAAGCCGAGGTAATCACCGGGGATGCCACTGATGGACCAAGCCACCCACAACAAGATCGTCTCCTTCATCTGGGGCATAGCGGATGATGTCCTCCGCGACCTTTTCAAGCGGGGCAAGTACCCCGATGTCATCTTGCCAATGTGCGTCATCCGCAGGATGGACGCCGACTTCGAGGAC
>JBMOIK010000667.1:0-1503 GCA_049317365.1 Rectinemataceae bacterium
GCCCGTTGTTCCAGAAGTCGACCAGAACGAAATCGTGTTTCAGGGCATATGCGTCGACGCGCCGTTTCACGGTCGCGCGCTGCTCCGGTGTGCAGACGAGGGACAGATCGGCTCCATTCCCTACCGGGATGTACTGGAAGAGCCAGCCGAGCCACGCACCCTTTTCCCGCATGGAGTCGAGGAAGGCGTCGCTCGAGACGACCTCGTAGTTCTTCGCATGATAGCAAGCCGAGAACCCGAACCCGATTCCGCGCGACCTCAACAGGTCCATCGCGGCGACCACCTGGTCATAGGTTCCTGCGCCGCGGCGGAAGTCGGTCTCCTCCCGCCACCCCTCGATGCTGAGGAACAGGTTCAGGTTTCCGAGCCGGGCCATCCCGTCCACGAACGCGGCATCCACGAGCGTTCCATTGGTGTAGAGGCTGAAATTCGTCCTTCGGTGCCGCGCTGCGAGCTTCAGGATATCGTCCTTGCGCAGCATCGGCTCGCCCCCGCTGAACGTGACGAACTCGATGCCGAGCTTCTCGGATTGAACGAGGATCTCGTCGAGCTTCTCGAAGGAAAGTTCATCGCCGCGCCCGTAGTCGGCCGCCCAGCACCCCGTGCAATGCAGGTTGCATGCGCTCGTGGGGTCGATCAGCAGGAGGCGGGGTACGAAGCACCGGTGCAGGAAGCCCGAAATCGCCTCGCGGACGGCGATTCCCCGCCCGAGCACGACATGCTCCAGCGCGGACCGGGCGAAGAAGAACCGCCGGCTCTGGTGCACGTAGTTCTTGTGATGAGGGAAAGGAGGGATGCGCTCCCTCCTCCCCGATACCGTCAAATGGGTCATCGGCCTCGCCTTCCTGTCACGCGTCCTCTATTTCTCGGACACGGTGACGAGGGTCGGCATGTAGCCTTCGAACTTGAACTCTCCGTCCTCCACGCCGAGGAAGTGGATCAGGAGGTCGGGAATTTGCGTGTAGATCCGAGCGGTTACGTCGAATATCTCCTGGCGCGTCGCGTCATCGAGAGGTCCGCCATTGACCCCCTGGATCACGGGGCCGAGCGGAATCGGGCCAATCTTGAATTCTGTCAAAGGTTCGGGTACATAGACCTGGTTCTCGAGGATGCTGGCCGTGCCCCGGGTGCTCATCGTGAAGGTGTTCGGTAGGAATCTGCCCACCGCGTCGGGTATCTGGCCGAGCATGTCGGGAATCAGTTCGTCCTTGACCTTCTTGAAATCGACCTTGTACTTGCCGGAGACGCTTCCGTCATCATTGATCGTGAACTTGATGCTGTCGAACCAGCTGAGGTTCGGCGCAACTCCGTTGACGAAGGCGTTCGCCTCGGCTTCGGTCAGCGAGAAGCTGCGCTCCTCGTAGTCGGAGAACGCGATGTCGAAGGCGTCGATCGCGAGTTTCTGGCCCTTGTGGGCGACGAGCCATGCCTTGTACTCGGTGGCGTTCTTCCCCTCGAAGTCGATGGTGATGCCGATCTTGTCCATCGCGGAGTCGTAGTCCT
>JBMOIK010000668.1:0-1502 GCA_049317365.1 Rectinemataceae bacterium
CATCCCGTTCCGCGCTGGCCTCCGCGATCGGGTTCCAGTCGGCTTCCATCAGAACTCCGCGCCATAGCTCCCGGTCGAAATGCTCCTCCCAGGCGTCCAGGCGCGCGCCGCGCTTCCAGGCTTCCAGGATGAGCTCCCCTACCCTCTCGTCTCCTCGCGACATCACCGCCTCGAGGAGGGAGACGAAGGGCGAATGCCAGGAGAGCTTGACAGAGGGGAAGCGCCTGAGCCCGGTCCTGAGGACCTGGATGGCTTCCATCGCCACGTCCTCGGGCAGGTGGCCGCAGTACTGGAAGGGTGTGTGCGGCTTCGGAACGAAGATGCCCACGTTGACATGATAGGAAAGCGGGGCAAGCCTCAGCAGCCTCTCGAAAAAAGACACAATTGCTTCGGCTTCCCCGAGGCCGCGCCCCGGCACGGGAAGGCCGATCATGAAATAGAATTTCGCCATCCTGAAGCCGTGGCTCCGGGCAACCCCCAGGATCTCCACGATCCTGTCGAAGGCAACGTCCTTGTTGATGACAAGCTGCCGGAAATCCTCCGGGGACTCGACCGCGAAGGTGAGCCCGGATTTCCTGACCTCTGCGAGCGCCTCTATGAGGGGCAGGCTGAAGGTGTTCACCTTCAGCGAAGGCAGCTGGAAGGATACTCCGGAGTCCTTCCATTCCTCATTGAGCGCCGTCATGAGCTCGCCTATCCCACAGTAATCGCCCGAGGACAGCGAAGCCAGCGTGATCTGGCGAAAGCCTCCTAGGGTGACAAGATGGGCCACCTCGTCCTGGATCAGGGGAGCGCTCTTCATCCGCTGGGGGCGATAGTGGAATCCCGCGTGACAGAACCTGCAGCCATGGGGACAACCACGCATGATCTCGACTGTTCCGTGGCCCTGGACCGGCTTCATGACGGCGATGGGGTGCATCATGTGGAAGCCACTCGTGGGAAAACCGCTGTAGATGGCCCGGACTGCCCTCTTTCCTGGCATCCAGATGTTGGGGGAATCCGACAACATGGCCAGAAGGTCGTCGCGCCGGCCGCCTTCGCGTTTTCGGGTCGCAAGTGCGGTGCAGAGGCCGAAGAAGGCGCCTTCGGCCTCGCCTATGAATACCGCCTCGACAAAGGTCGCGATGAAATGAGGATTGCTGACGGCAGGTCCTCCCGCAATCACGATCGGCATGTCCGGGCCGCGCTCGGATGACCGCAAGGGGATGCCCCCTGCCTCGAGCATGGTAAGGATGGAGGTCGCTGCCAATTCATATCCCACCGAAAACCCGAGGATGTCGAGATCAGCGAGCACGATGCCGGATTCAAGTGTTCCGAGAAGGAGGTTCCGTTCCCGAAGGAGCTTTTCGTAGTCCGGTGCCGGCGCGAAGGCCCTTTCACAGCGCAGTCCCGGAAGGCCATTGAGGCCACCGTAGAGGAGCTTGATGGCGCTGTTCGACATGCCGATCTCGTAGAGATCAGGGAAGGAGAGCCCGATGAGAAGCTCATCGCCGCCTCCGGCT